>JBKJOI010000600.1:0-5640 GCA_046595695.1 Haliangiales bacterium
CCCAGTCCATGATCACGAGCGGATCGGTCTCGCCGCGCGCCTCGGCCTGCAGCCGCCGGTAGAGCGACGCGGCGCGCCGGCGGACCTTGAGCCCGCCCGGCAGGATGCCCTCGCGCCGGCAGCCGCGCTCGACGCAGGCCTCCATGGCGCGCGCGATCGTGAGCAGGCGGCTGCGCACCTCGGCCTCCGGGCGCACGACGCTCTCGTTCTCCAGCATCAGCGTCGAGACGGCGAGGCCGCGCTCGTTGCACAGGCGCAGGAGCGCGTCGCCCGACTCGTAGGGGTGCGGCACCGCGGGGCCCTCGGCGCCTTCGCCCGCACCCTCGGGCACGCCCTCGTGGTTGACCACGAAGCCGCCGCCGACCGAGTAGTACACGCGCTCGACGATGGTTTGGCCCGCGGCGTCCTGGGCGATGAAGCGCATGCCGTTCGGGTGCAGCGGCAGCTTTTCGCGCCGGTGGAACACGATGTTCTGCGCCAGCGAGAAGGCGACCTCGCGGCCGCCGAAGAGGCAGAGCCGGCCGCTCTCGCGCACCTTGGCGACGCGCGCGGGCGCGGCGTCGACGTCCACGGTGTCGGGCTCGGCGCCCTCGAGCCCGAGCGTGACCGCCAGGTCGCTGCCGTGGCCCTTGCCGGTGTGACCGAGGCTGCCGTAGAGCTCGACGCGCACGCCGTGGGTCTGCTCCAGGTGGCCCTCCTCGGCGAGGCGCACCGCGAAGCGCTTGGCCGCGCGCATGGGCCCGACCGTGTGCGAGCTGGACGGGCCGATGCCGATCTTGAAGATGTCGAAGACGCTGATGTGCATGCGGGATGTCTTCAAGACGCTAGCACGCCGCGCGTCTGGCGATCCCACTCGGCGAGGCGCCCGAGCGACACGCCGGCACCGCCGCACACGACGACCAGCACACAACGCGCTGCGGCAAGCGGCGCGGCCCGATCGTAGACGGCGGCGAGCGCGGCGCCGCACGCGGGCTCGACCAGCAGACGGTGATCGTCGGCGAAGCGCAGGCACGCGGTGACCGCGGCGCGATCGCTCACCAGCCAGGGCGTGATCGGGTGGCGCCGGGTCCACTCGAACGCCGCCGTCGCCACCTGGCGGGCGCCCAGGCTGATCGCCAGGGAGGTCGGCCGCTCGATCGTCACCGGCCGTCCGGCCTGCACCGCCGCGGCGAACGACGCCGCGCCCTCGGTCTCGACCGCGACGACCGGGACGTCCGCCCAGCCGGCGCGGTGCATGCCCTCGAGCACGCCGCAGAGCAGCCCGCCGCCGCCGACCGAGACCACGACCGCGTCGGGGCGTAGGCCCTCCTCGGCGACCTCGTCGACGAGCGAGGCGTGGCCCGCCCAGGTGCTGGGGTGGTCGAACGGGTGGATGTACACGTGCCGCGGCTGCGCGCAGGCGGCCAGCGCGGCCTCGTGGGCGTCGTTCCAGACCGTGCCCACGACGCGGACCTCGGCGCCCTCGGCGGCTATGCGCTCGCGCATGACCACCGGCGTCGGTGCCGGCACGAATACGATGACCGGCACGCCCAGGCGCGCGCCCGCGTAGGCGACGGCCAGCCCGGCGTTGCCGCCCGACGACGACACCAGGTGCGCGGCGCCGCCTGCGACCGCCTCGCTGCAGGTCTTGCCCAGGCCGCGGATCTTGAACGAGCCGACCGGCTGCAGCGCCTCGAGCTTGAGGTGGACTTCTTGACCGGCGGTCGCCATCGGGCGCGAGCGCAGGAGCGGGGTGTGGACGTGAAAGGACGGCATCGGAGATCCGGGGGCAGCATACCCCAGGCCCCGACTTCACCGATTCTTCTCGAGGCCATGTCGTATTTCATGCGGGGCGGGGGCATCCTGCACACCGCGATCTCACCGACGGTGACAGGGGTGAATCGTCAAGACATGCGGCCGGTCTTTACCTGATAGCGCGGCGCGTCGAAGAACCTTTAGATTGCGGTTCATGCGCCTGAGTCCGGGAGTCTCGTTCGCCGCCCGTTACGTGATCCAGGGACGCGTACGTGATTCTCGTCTGTACCGCGAGGTGCCCGCGATCGACGCGCTCGCCGATGAGCCGGTGATGCTCTGGCTGATCCGACAGCGCTTGCTGCCGTCGCCGCAAGCGCAGGCGCGCCTGCTCGCCGAGGCGGGCCGGCTGCACCGACTGAAGACCGACGGGCTGCTCGGGGTGCTCGACGCGGGCATGGACGGCGACAACGTGTACGTTGCGGTGCCGGACCTGCGCCGCCGCGCACCGACGATGCCGCAGCTCGAGCACGGGCGAGGCCTCACCGCGGCGCTCTCGGTGGCGCGCCAGCTCGCGCCGCTCCTCGATCGTGCGCACGCGCAAAACGTCACCCACGGCTTCCTGTGCGTGCGCGACCTCATCTTCCTGCGCGAGCGCGTCGTGCTCGCAGGCGCCGGGTTGTGGCGCATGTTCGATCGCGCGCCGCTGCTCGAGCAGCTCGCCGACGAGCCGACGCTTGCGGCCGAGGCGCGCACGGGCGGCACCGTCACGCCGCGGACCGACGTCTACGGCTTCGCGGCGATCCTCGCCCGCTTCGTGCTGGGCGTGGGCGGCGAGGGTGGTGGGCTGCTCACCGAGCTCGAGATCCGCATGCCGCGCATCGCGCTCGCGCTCACCACCGCGCTCTCCGACGCGGCCGAGGATCGCCCGTCCTCGTGCGGCGCGGTGCTCGAGGCCTTCGAGAAGGCGGCCGCGCCGATGGCGCGCGCCGCGTCGCCGCTGCCGCAGGCGCTGGTGCTGACACCGCGCGCGCGCGGCACCCTCCCGCCCGATGGGCCCCGCCAGACCACGATGGCCAAGCTGACCGGTCCGTTCGCGCCGCGCAGCACCCCCGACGAGCTCGACCAGGTGCTCGCGACGCTCGAGCGTGACGTCGAGGCCGCGATGGATCTGGGCAAGGATCCCTTGCTGCCCGACACCGTGCCCGATCGGATCAACCAGCCGCCGCTGGTCGCGCCGCGTCGGGGAAGCTGAGCCGCCACAGCCGCGACAGCGTGCCGCGCAGCGCGCCGCCCCAGCTCCCGGTGTGGTACGCAACGCCGGCCTCGACGCAGGCCGCGCGCACCTCGGGGGCGACCTCACGCAGGCGGTTGGGCGGGAAACGCGGGAACAGGTGGTGCTCGATCTGGCGATCGAGGGCGCCGCACAGCATGGAGACCGGCAGCGGCACCTCGAAGTTGTTGGCCGACTCGACCTGCATCCGGTACCACTCGGCGCGCCCGTGCGCGCGCGTGCCGGCCGCGTAGTCGACGACATCGTCGCCGACGTGGCCGCAGTAGATCGTCGCCGCCGAGTAGAGGTCGCGCATGACCTCGGTCATCCAGTTGCCGAGCAGCACCTTGGGGAAGAGCGGGCCGGCGAGCGCGGGGAACAGCACGAACTCGCGCGCGAAGTAGGGCACATACTTTCGCATCGCCTTCTTCCACGCGACCTGCTTGTCGACCGGCTCGAGCGCGTCGACCACGCCGGTGAAGTGCAGGTTCATGCCCCAGGTGAAGCTGAGCGCGGTGCCCAGCACGTAAGGCACCTGGAAGTAGTGCAGGGCGCGGTGCGGCGTGCGCGCGTTCAGGCGGATGGGCCCGAAGTTCACGTCGGGATCCTTGCCGGTCACGTTGGTGTACTGGTGGTGCTTCACGTTGTGGCCGACCTTCCACGACTCCTCGTCGATGGGCACGCGCCAGTCGAAGCCCTTCGACGCGAACGCCTCGGCGCCGGGCACGCCGTCCCACGCGCCGTGCAGCGCCGAGTGACCGATCTCGGTGGCCTCGAGCTGCTTGTGCAGCCACAGCGCGCCGACGCCGGCGAGGAAGCTGACGGGACCCGGGCTGACGAAGACGAGGGTGCGGCCGGCGATCTCCATGGCGCGCGAGAAGGCGCGCGTGCGCTGGATGTGAGCGACGTCGACGGCGCCGATCTCGGCCTCGACGCGTGTGCGGATGGCGTCGAGGCGCTCGCCGAAGCGGCGCAGGCGCTCGGCATCGGCGTCGGCGTCAGCGTCGGTGCCAGGGTGGGCGGACGAGGGCGGATCGGATGGCGCGGCCGTGGTGCTGCGAGCAGGAGCAGGGACGGGCGAGGGCTCGATCGATGCCGTTTGAGTCTGCATGATGTTTTTGTAGTACAAAATATGACGTGTGACAAGAAATCCTGTTCGCGTCGGAAACGCCCTCCAGGAGGCCGGCGCGGCCATCCGACGGGGCGGCGAGGATGCGCTACCATTGGCGCTTGCGCCTCCTCGGCACGAGGTCTGTCCCGACGCTGACGCTCGTTGCGCTCGTGGCGCTCGTCGTGTCCGCCTGCGCGGGGGCGGGGGCAGGCAATGAGGGCGACGCCGCGCCCGGTGCCGACGCCGGCGCGCCCGACGCCGCCCCGATCGACGCGCTGCCGCCGCCCGACGCGGCGCCCGACGCCTACGTGCCCATCTGCGGCGATGGCCTGGTCGAGGGCGCCGAGCTCTGCGACGACGGCAACAGCATCGAGACCGATGGCTGCCCGGGCACCTGCGCCTGGGCCAGTTGTGGCGACGGCTTCGTGCGCACCGGCGTCGAGCAGTGCGACGACTCGAACACCGCGAGCGGTGACGCGTGCAGCGCCCTCTGCCTCACCTGCGCCGGCGGCAACGGCCGCTTCACCTGGGATGGCAACCACCACTGCTACACGCGCTTCGACGCGGCGGCGACGTTCGTGGCGGCGCGCGACGCCTGTGCGGCCGCGCGTGGCCACCTGGTCACCATCGCGATGGAGGCGGAGAACCTGGCGGTGACCACGGCGCTGCTCGGCCTGAACGTCAGCCACTGGCTCGGCTTCACCGATCTGCAGGACGAGGGGCTGTTCCGCTGGGTGACTGGTGAGCCGGCGCCGTTCACCAGGTTCCGCGCCGGCGAGCCAAACGACGCCAGCGGCAACGAGGACTGCGGCGAGATCGTCACCGATGGTTTCTGGAACGACATCCCCTGCGGCAGCACGCGCGCCGCGATCTGCGAGGACGACGGCTGGGTGCTGCGCGCCGAGGACAACCACGCCTACCGCGCGGTCTACCGCGAGCTGTCGTGGAACGACGCGCTCGCCGACTGTGCCGCCCTGGGCGGGCACCTGGCGACGATCTCGAGCGCCGCGGAGGACGCGTTCGTGAACGCGCGCGTCTTCGGCCAGCTCTGGATCGGCGCCTCCGACAGCGCGGTCGAGGGCACCTTCACCTGGGCGACTGGCGAGGCCTTCAGCTACACGGGCGGCTTCGGGCCGGGCGAGCCGAACAATGCGGTCGAGGGCGAGGACTGCCTGGAGCTGCGCCCGGGCACCGGCTGGAACGACCAGAGCTGCAGCAACCTGCGCAGCTACGTCTGCGAGGTCGACTAGTACCTCGCCACCGTGAAGATGACCGGTACGGTCGGCGGCGCCCGGGTAGCTCGATCAGGAGCTCCGGTACCCTCAAAAAAGGCAGGCCTGCCGCGGATCGGTACGACCTTGCTCGCGGGCCCGGGCGATCGCGCGCTCGACGTGCGCGCGGCCGAAGGCACGCTCGGCCTCGTGCAGGTTGTGGAGCCTGCACCTGAGCCCGAGCCCGGCGACGGTGGCCTGGCCGCCGCGCGCAAACGCCTGCAGGTGGTGCACCTCGATCTGGTAGCGCGAGC
>JBKJOI010000111.1:0-2969 GCA_046595695.1 Haliangiales bacterium
CCAGTTCCTCACCACCGTGGGCGTCGGCGCCGGCGCTGCCGCCGCGCTGCTGGCCACCGGTTGCGGCAAGAGCGACGCCGCGCAGAGCGCACCGAAGAACGCCTCGCCCGACGGCCCCGAGCTCGCGTCCATCCGGCTCGGTATCATCGCGCTCACCGACTGCTCGCCGCTGGTGATCGCGCGCGAGAAGGGCTTCTTCGCCAAGCACGGCCTCGACGTCACCATCGCCAAGGGCGCCAGCTGGGCCGCGATCCGCGACGGCCTGAGCAGCGGCGATCTGCACGGCACGCACATGCTGCTCGGCATGCCCATCGCGTCGACCATGGGCCTGCTCGGCTCGCCCAGGAAGCCGATGATCGTGCCCTGGCTGCTGAACCGCAACGGCCAGGCGATCACGGTGAAGGCGGCGTGGAAGGGCAAGGTCGCGGCTGACTCCAAGGCGCTGGCGCCGTTCGCCTTCGAGGCCCGCGCCAAGGGCGCGCCGCTCACCTTCGCGATGACCTTCCCGCCCGGCACGCACGCCATGTGGATGCGCTACTGGCTGGCTGCGGGTGGCATCGACCCCGACAAGGACATCTCGCTCATCACCATCCCGCCGCCGCAGATGATCACCAACATGCAGGTCGGCAAGATGGATGGCTTCTGCGTGGGCGAGCCATGGAACGCGCGCGCCATCGCCGACGGCATCGGCTACACCGCGATCACCACGCAGGAGATCTGGAAGGATCACCCGGAGAAGGTCTGTGCCTTCACCGCCGAGTTCGCCGAGAAGTACCCGAAGACCGTCAAGGCGGTGCTGAAGGGCCTGCACGAGGCCAGCGTGTGGCTGGACGAGATGAGCAACCGGAAGGAGCTGGCCGCGATCGTCTCGCGCGCGACCTACATCAACTGTCCCGAGGCCTCGCTCTACGGCCGGCTCATGGGCGAGTACGACTACGGCGACGGCCGCACCTTGCAGGACCCGAACTACATGATCTTCAACTCGCGCAACTGCAACTACCCGCAAAAGAAGTACGCGATCTGGTGGCTCACGCAGTTCCGTCGCTGGGGCATGGTCGACGCGGCGCCCGACTACGAGGCCATCGCGGCGCAGGTCATGCGCCCCGACCTCTACGAGCAGGCCATGAAGGAGCTGGGCGTCGAGCACGGCGGCGAGAGCATGGCGCCCGAGACGCTCTTCGACGGCATGACCTTCGATCCGAAGCGGCCCGAGGAGTACGCGCTCGCGTTCGCGGTCAAGAAGGCTGGCGTGAAGTGAAGCGGCAGCGCCTGATCAACTTCCTCATGCCCGTCGCGGGCGTCGCGGGCGTGATCGCGCTGTGGGCGCTGACGAGCACGTTCTGGATCGAGAGCCTGCCCTCACCGTGGCGCACCTGGGAGGCCAGCAAGCTGTACATCCTGCATCCGTTCGAGAAGCGCGGCGAGATGGACCAGGGCATCCTGCGCTTCACCTGGTACTCGCTGGGCCGGGTCGCCAAGGGCTATCTGCTGGCGCTCGCGATCGGCACACCGCTCGGGTTCATGCTCGGCCTGTCGAAGCGCTTCACCAGCGCGCTCGATCCGGTGGTGCAGATCCTGCGGCCCGTGTCACCGCTGGCCTGGCTGCCGCTCGGCCTGGTGCTGTTCAAGAAGCCCGAGCCGGCGGCGACCTTCACGATCGCGATGTGCGCCATGTGGCCCACCGTGCTGAACACCGCGATGGGCGTGCGCTCGATCCCGCAGGACTACGTGAACGTCGCCAAGGTGCTCAACCTGTCGCGCTGGCAGACCTTCTGGAAGATCCTCGTGCCCGCGACCCTGCCGCAGGTGTTCACTGGCTTCCGCCTGAGCCTGGGCCTCGCCTGGCTCGTCATCGTGGCGGCGGAGATGCTGACCGGCTCGCCCGGCGTCGGCGGCTTCCTCTGGCAGGAATACAACAGCCTCATCTATGAGCACATCATCCTGTCCATCCTCACCATCGGCCTGGTCGGCTTCACGCTCGACCGGCTCATGAACCTCGTCGAGCGACGAGTGAAAGCGGCGGTGTGACCATGGCGTTCCTCGAGATGACCGGGGTCTCCAAGGGCTACGGCGACGGCGCGCCCGAGGTGCTGCGCAACGTGTGCCTCGAGATCGCGCGCGGCGAGCTGGTCGCGATCGTGGGCGCCTCGGGCGCGGGCAAGAGCACGCTGCTGTCGCTGATCGCGGGCCTCTTGCGCCCAGATCGCGGCACCGTGAAGCTCGACGGGCGCGTGATCACGCGGCCCGGGCCCGAGCGCGCGGTGGTCTTCCAGACCTACTCGCTGCTGCCCTGGATGACCGTGCACGAGAACGTGCGCCTGGCCGTGGACCAGGTGCACCCGGAGTGGTCCAAGCCCAGGCGGCGCGAGCGCGCCGACGAGCTGATCGCGCTCGTCAACCTCACGCCCGCGCGCGAGAAGCGCCCGCACGAGCTTTCCGGCGGCATGCGCCAGCGCGTCGCGGTGGCGCGCGCGCTCGGCGCCGATCCCGAGATCCTGCTCATGGACGAGCCGTTCGGCGCGCTCGACGCGTTCACGCGCGCGACGCTGCAGGACGAGATCGAGCGCATCTGGCTCGAGGGCAAGAAGACCGCGCTCCTGGTCACCAACGACGTCGACGAGGCGCTGCGCCTGGCCGACCGGATCGTGCCGCTGTCGAGCGGGCCAGGCGCCACGCTGCTCGAGCCCATCGTCGTCGATCAGGCGCGGCCGCGCGACCGCCGCGAGCTGGCGCGCGATCCGCGCTGTCAGCAGCTCCGCGCCGAGGTGTTCGCGCGGCTGCGCGCGACCCGGCGCACCACGGCGCCGCAGCTGCCGCTGCCGGCGCCGTTGGAGGTCGCGGCATGAAGAGCGGGAAGTCCAGCGAGGGCTACCTGTGCCTCGAGGGGCTGGGCAAGAGCTACCCGGCGGCGAACGGCCCGGCGGTGATCGTCCACGACGTGAACCTCGCCATCGGCGAGGGCGAGTCGG
>JBKJOI010000015.1:0-6689 GCA_046595695.1 Haliangiales bacterium
CCGCCGCCGTAGCCGGCGTCGAGCGCGCCGCTCGTGTTGAGGCGCAGGAACAGGCAGCCACTCTGCAGCGTCTCGGCGCTGGCCGCGCGGCCGACGACCACCAGCTTGCCGTTCGCCTGGCGCACGACCGCGCCCGCGCCCGACAGCGACAGCGGCTGCAGGATGCGCTTGCCGTCGGCGTCGAAGCCGGTGTCGAAGGCGCCGGTCGTGGTGAGCTGCGAGACCACGATGCGACTGTTGCCGATGCCGCCCACGGCGTTGGTCACGGCGACGATCTTGCCATCGGGGGTCACCAGCAGCGCCGCCGGGTGCTCCGAGAACGAGCCGATGGCGAGCAGCGTCCGGCCGCCGACACCGAAGTTGCCCTCGATCGCGCCGGTGGCGGTGAAGCGGGTCACCAGCGGACCGAGATCCGTGGCGGCGCCGAGCGCGACCACGCGGCCGTCGGCGAGCGGGACGATCTTGTGGATGGTGTGGTCGCCGCCGCTGAACGTGAAGGTGGTCCAGCCATCCACGGAGTAGCTGGTGTCGAGGCTGCCGTTCGGCAGCAGCCGCGCGAGGCCCAGGCGGTTCACACCCAGCTGGCGGATCGAGCCGGCGACCCAGATCTTGCCGTCCGCGGCGATCGCCAGGTCGCCGTCGCCGCTCGTGCCCTCGGCCAGCACCAGCTCGCGCCGGCCGTCCCCGTCGAAGCTGGTGTCGAGCACGCCCGCCGAGGTCAGGCGGGCCACCGAGAAGCCCGAGCTGACCACGATCCTGCCGTCGGCCTGGATCGCGGCCGCGTCCAGCGAGCAGCTGGCCGCCGGCGAGAAGGAGAAGGTGAGCTTGCCGTCGCCGCTGAAGCTGACGTCGAGCACGCCGCCGCTGGTGTAGCGCGCGACCACGCACAGATCCTTGAAGCCGTCGTGGCTGTAGCCGACGACCACCAGCTTGCCATCGGCCTGCATGGCCGAGGCGAGCGCCTTGTCCTGGCCGCTGTGGAACGGCAGCGTGGCGCGCCCATCGACGTCGAAGCCGGCGTCGAGCGCGCCGCTCGGGTTGGCGCGCATCAGCGCGATCCGTGAGTCGGCGCCGTCGGTGCGCGTGCCCACGGCCACCGCCTTGCCGTCGGGCTGCAGGGTAACCCCGCGCGCCGCGGCGCCGGTGCCGAAGGACGCCAGGCGGATGCCGTCGCCGTCGAAGCCCGGGTCGAGCGCGCCCGCCGCGGTGAGCCGCGCGAACAGGAAGTCGGTGCGCCCGCCCGGCTGGATCGCGTAGCCGGCCACCAGCACCTGCCCGGCGCTGGTCTCGACCACCGACATCGCCGCGTCGGTCGCGGCCACCGCGCTGAAGCTCAGCTTGCCGTCGCCCGAGAAGCCGCTGTCGAGCGCGCCATTGGTCGAGAAGCGCGCCACCGCCACGTCGTAGCTGGTCGCCGCGCCCGCGTAGGTCTGGCCCACCAGCACGAGCTTGCCGTCCGCCTGGAGCGTGAGGCCGTGCGCGGTGTCCTTGTCGTTGAACACGGCGAGCGCGAAGCCGTCGCCGCTGAAGCTGGTGTCGGTGCCGCCGCCCGAGGTGAGCCGCGCCGCGAACATGTCCTGGTAGGAGCCGCCGGTGTGGGTGCCCGAGCTGGTGCCGCCGATCACGATCCGGCCGTCCGCCTGCACCGCCACGCCGGTCGCCTCCTCCGACGTGCCCATGTTCACGAAGCGGTAGCCGACCAGGTTGAAGCTCGGATCGAGCGCGCCCGCCGCGGTGAGCCGCAGGACCAGCGCGTCGCTGCCCGCGGTGCCGGGCGTGCGCGAGCCCGCGGCGACGATCTTGCCGTCGGCCTGCAGCGCCACCGCGGTGGCGGAGAACGAATTCGCGCCAGCGCTCAGCAGCTTCGCGCCGCCGTCGCCGAAGCTCTCGTCGGGGCGTCCGTCCGCCTGGTAGCGCGCGACCACCGCGTAGCTCTGCGAGCCAGAGGCGTTGTCGGCACGGCCCACGGCCACGATCTTGCCATCGGGCTGCAGCGCGACGGCGTTCAGGCCGAGGTCGAGGCCGCTCGCGCTCAGGTCGAGCTGCACCCAGCCGACGCCGCCGAAGCCGAGATCGCGCGATCCGTCGGGGTTCAGCCGACCGACGATGCCCACGTAGCGCGTGCCGGTCCACGCGTCACCGACGACGACCAGCTTGCCGTCGGGCTGCCGGCGCACCGCGTGCCCGACCCCGCTCGCGGAGACGTCCACATCGGTCACGACGAAGCCGCCCGCGAAGCCGGGGTCGAGATCGCCGGCGAGCGCGAAGGTCTCGGCGGCCACGGGCTCGGGCTCGGACTCGGTGCCGGCCGGGAGATCGAGATCGGAGGCGCATCCGGCCGCCAGGGCGCCGAGCGCCGGGGCGAGGAGCAGCACGGGAAACTTGGCTAAACGCATCATGCCCCGCGTAGAGGCAAGACCCGGACCGGCCGCGGGGCAGGCTCGCCGCGCGCCGCCGTCACCGACGGAGCTGGCATGCGATTTGCGCCGGCGGCGCGAAGCGCGCGGGACGTGTTGTCTAGACAAACTGCCTATACAAGACCGTCCGACGCCGCGCTGTCGACGGTCGACGCCTCCGGGCAGCGAGCAAATACGCCCGAGGTCCCCGAGGTCTCGGAGTCAGCCGGCGCGTCCGGCCACGGTGGTAGCATTCCCGGCGTGAGCGGCGCCACGAGTCGGTCCGGTCGAGCGTTTCAACATGAGTGAGCCACGCGCGGCGGCGCGCTGGTCGGGCTTCGGCACCAGCATCTTCACGGCGATGACCGAGCTGGCGCGCCAGCACGACGCGGTCAACCTGGCGCAGGGGTTCCCCGACTTCCTCGGGCCGGAGAAGCTGCTGCGCGCGGTCGAGGCGCACGTGCGCACGTCGCACCATCAGTACGCCCCGGGCAATGGCGAGGAGCGGCTGCGCCAGGCAGTCGCGCGCTTCGTCCACGCCAGCACCGGCGTCGCGCACGACCCGCGCACCGAGGTCACGATCACGACCGGCGCGACCGAGGCGATCTACGCCACGGTGAACGCGTTCGTGAACCCGGGCGACCGCGTGGTCGTCTTCGAGCCGCTCTACGACAGCTACGCGCAGGCGATCGCCAACGCGGGCGGCGTGCTGGTGCCGGTTCGCCTGCACGCACCCCACACCGAGATCGACCCCGGAGCCGAGACCCGCGAGGGCAGCCGCGCCGGCGATTGGACCATCGCCTGGGATGAGCTCGAGGCCGCGGCGGCGGCCGGCTTTCGCCTGCTGATCCTGAACTCGCCGCACAACCCGACCGGCAAGGTCTTCCGCGAGGACGAGCTCGCGCGCATCGCCGCGATCCTCGTGGCCGCCGACGCGATCGCGCTCTGCGACGAGGTCTACGAGGCGATGACCTACGACGGCACGCACCACGTCTCGCTCAGCCAGTTCCCCGCGGTGCGAGACCAGGTCGTGCGCATCAGCTCGGCCGCCAAGACCTTCGGCTTCACTGGCTTCAAGGTCGGCTGGGCGACGGCGACGGCCGCGCTGAGCGCACCGATCCGCGTGGTCCACCAGGCGACGGTGTTCTCGACCACGCCGTTCGTGCAGACCGCGATCGCCGAGGTGCTCGAGGACGAGACCTGGCTGGCCGACTACCTCGTGCAGCTCCGGACGACCTACCAGGGCAAGCGCGACCTCCTGCGCGGCGCGCTCGAGCAGGCCGGCTTCGAGGTCCCGCAGGTGCGGGGCACCTACTTCCTGATGGCCAGCTTCGCCCGGCTCGATCCGGCCGCCTCTGACGTTGAATTCTCGAGCCGGCTCATCACGTCGCGCGGCGTCGCGGCGATCCCACCGTCCGCGTTCTACGCGCGCGCGCCCGCACGGCTGCCGTGGCTGCGCTTCGCCTTCTGCAAGCGCGACGAGACCCTCGAGAAGGCTGCGAGATCGCTCACGAAGGCGTCCCGCCCCGGCGGCGAGTCCGCGTGATATCGTGACAACTGGCCATGGCTCGGCCAGGTGGACGGGGCTCGAGGCCGGAGAGCAAGACCGGGTATGGGTGAGCTGTCACTCCGGAGGTACCAGATTCGCCGCGTGCTCGGCCGCGGCGGCACGGGCACCGTCTACGAGGCGTTCGATACTCGCACCCACGCGCTCGTCGCGCTGAAGGCGGTCGAGTCGAGCGTCGCCGAGCAGCTCTACCGCCTGAAGCACGAGTTCCGTGCGCTCGCCGAGATCCAGCACCGCAACCTGGTGCAGTTCGGCGAGCTGTCCTGCGAGGACGACAAGTGGTTCTTCACGATGGAGCTCATCGAGGGCTCCGGCTTCATGCAGTACGTGCGCCCACCGGTAGGCTGCGCGGCCGACGGCCCCGGCGCCGACAACACGGCGCCGAGCACGAAGCGGCGCGAGCCCGATGACAGCAGCGGCAGCAGCCGCGCCACCGAACCCGAACCCGACGCCGACGCCGACGCCGACGCCGACGCCGGCAGCGACAGCGACAGCGACGTTGCGGTCGTGACCACGACCGTGCTGCAGGTGTGCGGCGTGCGCGCCGCGCGGCGCGTGCTGGGCCGGGTCGCGTTCGCGGCCGCGGAGCGCAGCGGCCCGACCTACGACGAGGTGCGGCTGCGTGCCGCGTTCGCCCAGCTCGTCGACGCGATCTCGGCGCTGCACGAGGCGGAGCACGTGCACCGTGACGTCAAGCCGTCCAACGTGCTGGTCTCGCGCGAGGGCCGCGTCGTGCTGCTCGACTTCGGCCTGGTCATGGCGCTCGCCGAGGGTGAGCACGCGTGCGTCGATCGCAGCGGGACGCCCGCGTACATGGCGCCCGAGCAGGTCGCGGGCACCGCGGTCGGGCCCGAGGCCGACTGGTACGCGCTGGGCTCGATGCTGTACGAGGCGCTCACCGGCTGCCTGCCGTTCAACGGCCCGGTGGAGCAGATCCTCGCCGCCAAGCTCGAGCGCGACCCCGCGCCGGTGCGCAGCCACGTCGCCGACGCGCCCGCCGATCTCGAGGCGCTGTGCGCCGAGCTCATGCGCCGCGATCCGGCCGAGCGGCCCAAGGTCGACGAGATCCGGGCGCGCGTCGGGCTGCCCGGGCGCGCGCGCAGCCCGTCCAGCGACAGCTTGCCGCCGTTCGTCGGGCGCCAGCAGGAGCACGAGGCCCTGCGCGCCGCGTTCGCCGCGGTCGCCGGCGGCCGCGGGCGCGCCGTGGTCGTGGAGGGCGAGCCGGGCGTGGGCAAGAGCGCGCTGGTGCAGCGCTTCCTGACCGGCCTGCCGGCGCGCACCGTGGTGCTGAGCGGACGCTGCTACGAGCAGGAGAGCGTGCCGTTCAAGGGCGTCGACAGCATCATCGACGCGCTGAGCGTGCACCTCGTGAGCCGACCCGAGGCCGAGCTGGAGCGGCTGCTGGCGGGCGGCGTCCGCTACCTGGCCACGGTGTTCCCGGTGCTCAACCGGGTGCCGGCGATCCAGGCGGTGAGCGCCGCGGACCGCAGCGTGGCCAACGAGGCCGGCCTGCGCGAGCACGCGTTCGGCGAGCTGGCGCGGCTCCTGGCCGCGCTCGCCGCGACCAGCCCCCTGGTGCTGTTCATCGACGATCTGCAGTGGATCGACGGGGACAGCCTGGCGCTGCTCGAGCGCGCCGCGCTGCCTGACAGCGGCATCCCCTGCCTGTTCCTGGCCACGATGCGCAGCGAGCTCGCCGTGCCCGAGGCGCTGGCCCGGCTGTATGCCGGCGCCGAGCGCGTCGAGCTGCGCGGGCTCTCCGCCGACGAATCGCTGGTGCTGTGGCAGGCCTTGCAGCCGCCGCCGACCGGCGCCGAGAACGAGAACGCCAACGACCGCGACCGCGAAGCTGGCGTGGCGCAGCGCGCACGCGCCATGCGCGAGGCCGACGGCCATCCCTTCTTCCTCGCCGAGCTCGCGCGCGCCGCGCAGGCCGGTCAGCTCGACCGCCACGCCGGCGCGCGCCTGGTCGACGTCCTGTGGGACCGCATCCTGCAGCGCGACGAGCACGAGCGGCGCTTCCTCGCGATCGTCGCCGTGGCCGGCGCGCCCACACCCTACGAGATCCTGGCGCGCGCCGCGCAGCTCGACGTCGGCGACTGCCTCACCAGCCTGGGCGGCCTGAAGACCGCGCAGCTCGTGCGCGTCAGCCTGGTCGGCGACGCGCGCTGCGTCGAGCCCTACCACGACCGCGTGCGGGAGGCGATCCTCGGCCACGTGCACGGTAGCGGCGCCGAGGCCGCACAGTTGCACCTTCGGCTGGGCCGCGCGCTGCTCGAGGCCACCACGCCCGAGACGCTGCCCGCGCGCGTGTTCACCGTCGTGCACCACCTGAACGCCGCGCGCGAGCTGCTGGGCGCCCACGAGGAGCGCGTGCGCGTCGCCGAGCTCAACCTGCTCGCCAGCCGCGAGGCCCGCCTGGCCACCGCCTACAAGCGCGCGCGCGCGTACGCCCGGCACGGCCTCGAGCTGCTCGCGCCCGACGGCTGGACGCGCGCCTACCGCCTGTGCCGCGATCTCCACCTCGCCCGCGTCGAGGCCGAGTTCCTCGCTGGTGACCGGGTGAGCGCGCGCGCGACCTTCGAGGCGGCGCGCCCGCGCCTGGCCGGAGCCGCCGACACCGCGGCGCTGTGGTCCGCGTGGGTCATGCTGGAGACCGGCCAGGGCCGCTTCCCCGAGGCGATCGCCGCGGGCCGCGAGGCGCTCGCCGAGCTGGGCGTGCGCAT
>JBKJOI010000099.1:0-4981 GCA_046595695.1 Haliangiales bacterium
CTGCTGGTGCTCGACGAGGCGACCAGCGCCCTCGACACCGAGACCGAGTCGCGCCTGACCGCCAACCTGAGCCGCCTGCGCATGACCCGGGTGGCCATCGCGCACCGCCTGAGCACCGTGGTCGACGCCGATCTGATCGTCGTGATGGACGGCGGCCGGGTCGTCGAGACCGGCCGCCACGACGAGCTCGTGGCGCGCGGTGGCCGCTACCAGGCGCTCGTGCGCGCCCAGCTGGGCGCGTCGTGCGCGCCAAAACGAGGAGCCGAAGATGGGCAACGAAGGGCGATGGCTGCGAATGGCGCTGGTGGTGGGGGCGCTGGCCGGCTCGGCGGGGTGCGGCCCCGGCCCGGCGACGTCGCGGGCTGAGCCGGCCGGCCCCGCGGAGCGCGTGGTCGTCACCGCGATCGGCCAGCGTCCGCAGGACGAGCGGTTCGTGGGCGTGATCGCGCCGCGCGAGCGGGTCGAGCTGTCGTCGCCGATCGCCGCGCGCCTGGGCCGCGTGCACGTCCGCCTCGGCGAGGAGGTGGTGGCCGGCCAGCTGCTCGCCGAGCTCGATACCGCCGAGCTCGACGCCGATCTGAAGGCGGCCGAGGGCGCGCTGCGCGAGGCGCAGGCCGAGGCGGGTACCGCGCACGCGTCGCACCAGCAGGCGCTCGCCGAGGCGCGGCAGCTGCGGCGCCTGCTGCGGGGCGGCATGGTCAGCGAGCGCGAGGCCAGCACCGCCGAGTTCGACGTGACGCGCGCGCGCGCGGCGCGGGCGCGCGCGCAGGCGCTCGTCGACCAGCGGCGCGCGCTGCTCGCCAAGCTGCGGCAGGTGCGCGCCCGCACCGAGCTGCGCGCGCCCATGGCGGGCCGGGTCATCGCGCGCGGCTTCGACGCGGGCGCGTTGGTGCCGCCGACGGTGGCCATCGTGACCATCGGCTCGGGCGCGCACGAGGTCCGCTTCGCCGTGCCGCCCGCGCGCGCGGCCGAGCTGACCGTGGGCAGGTCGGTCGTCGTCGAGGTCGGGGACCTTCGCCTGGACGCGACCGTGAGCGCGCGCGCCGCCGACGTCGATACCGCCATGGGCCTCGTGGTGGTCGTCGCCACGCCGACGCCGTCCGACGCCAGCGCGCTGCCGCCCATGGGCACCCGCGTCGACGTCGGGCTCGCGCCGCCGAGAGTGAATTTCTGAGGTCCGCCCCGACGTGAGCGGGGGCTACTCGTCGCCGGGGAGCTTGCCGGTGTTGAAGAAGGCCGCGCGATCCTTGGCGCGCAGCTGGGCGAGGGCGTGCATCTTTTCGTCCTGCTTCATGGCCGGCTCGACCGCCCACATGGGGCCGGCCAGGCGCCAGCCGCCGCCGACGTACACGAAGTTGAAGACGTGCTGGCCGGTTGGCTTGCCGGGCGGCGTCGCGCGGAAGGAGTAGATCGCGACCTTCTTGCTGCGGTGCTTGAGCGCGATGTCCTGGTAGCCGGTCGCGTTCTCGTTGGCGACGTCGTCGAACATCTCGGCGATGAACTCGGTTCGGCCCTTCTGCTTCTGGGCGACGAGCATGGCGCCCATCTGCTCGTGGGGCGTGAGCGCCAGGTATTCCTCGAGCACGCGCTCGGCCACGTCGGGCTCCCAGTTCGTGCTGAAGAAGGTCTTGGCGTCGGGGATGGCGAGGCTCGCCTGCATCTCCTTGGCGAGCTTCTCGCTGCCGCCGTTGGCGGCGGTGGAGAAGTCGGTCATGAAGCCTTGCAGGCCGGCGGTCGTCTCCGGGTAGGTCTTCATCTTGGCGTCGGAGGCACTTTTGCCAGCGCAGGCGAGCAACGCGACGGACAACGAGAGCATCGCCACCAACCCGGTCATCTGCATGATTCTGCTCATGATTATCAGCTCCAGCCGATGAAATCGGTGCCGCATCGTACGCTGCGGGCTCCGGCATATTCCACTTGAAACAGGTGACGCGCTGCGTTACGCCAGGTGCATGACCAAGGTGATGCATCCGCAGGAAGCTCTCTTCGGCGGCGAGAAGCCGTTCCCCGTGATTGCGTCGTGTGAGCACTTCGCCGGCTCGGAGAAGCTCATCACCAAGGCGTTCGAGCTGCAGGCCAAGCTGGGCCCGATCTTCGACATCACGATGGACTGCGAGGACGGCGCGCCCGCCGGCCGCGAGAAGGAGCACGCCGAAATGATCGTGCGGCTCCAGAAGTCCGAGGCCAACAAGTTCAAGCAGGCGGGCGTGCGCATCCACGACTACTCGCACGGCGCCTGGAAGCAGGACCTCGACATCGTCGTGGGCGGCGCCGGCGACGCGCTCGCGTACGTCACGATCCCCAAGCCGACCGCGGCGCGCCAGGTCGCCGACATGATCGAGTACCTGCAGGCGGCGGCGCACAAGGCGGGCGTCAAGCGCGAGATCCCGGTGCACGTGCTCATCGAGACCCACGGCGCGCTGCGCGACGTCGAGGAGATCGCCAAGCTGCCGTGGATGCAGGTGCTCGACTTCGGCCTGATGGACTTCGTGTCGGGCCACCACGGCGCCATCCCATCGTCGGCGATGCGCTCGCCCGGGCAGTTCGAGCACGCGCTGGTCGCGCGCGGCAAGGCCAACGTGGTCGCCGCGGCGCTCGCGCGCGGCGTGGTGCCGGCACACAACGTCACGCTCGATCTCAAGAACACCTACGCCACCTACGCCGACGCGCGCCGCGCGCGCATGGAGTTCGGCTTCCTGCGCATGTGGTCGATCTATCCCGCGCAGATCCAGCCCATCGTCGACGCCATGGCGCCCGACTACGGCGAGGTGCAGAGCGCGTGCGACATCCTGCTTGCGGCGCAGGCGGCCAGCTGGGGGCCGATCCAGCACGCCGGCGACCTGCACGACCGTGCGACCTACCGCTACTTCTGGGAGCTGGTCCAGCGCGCGCGCGTCTCGGGGCTGAAGCTGCCCGCGAACGCCGAGGCCGCGTTCTTCGGCGCCGACGCTCCCGTCGCGAAGAAGTAAGCTCCCCGGCGATGACTCCCTCGCTGACTCCTTCGCGGTCGCTCTCCCGGCGCACCCGATGACCTTCGCCTGGATCGGGGCGCTGAATGCCTTCGTCGCCGTGGCGGCGGGTGCGTTCGGTGCGCACGGCCTCAAGTCGCGCATCTCGGCGGAGGCGCTGGTCACCTTCGAGACCGGCGCGCGCTACCACATGTACCATTCGCTCGCGCTGTTCGCGGTCGCGTGGCTGGCCACGCGAGGCGCAGATGGCGCGTCGGCGGCGCGCTTCGCCGGTTTCGCGGGCTGGTCGTTTCTGATCGGTATCGTGCTGTTTTCCGGCAGCCTCTACGCGTACTCGCTGTCGGGCGTGCGGGCCTTCGCCATGGTCACACCGCTGGGCGGACTCGCGTTTCTCGTCGGATGGGCCTTGGCTGCGATCTCGGCTTCGAAGTAACTTGCGCTGGCCCGAGGGGGCTTGCGGAGGTCGCGATGTCCGAGCGCTTCAAGATCCTCGTTGCTGCGGCCATGGTCGCGGCGACGTTCTGCGCGTGCAGCCCCGACGAGCGCGCCGACGGCGACGACCAGGGCGATGACGACGACGGCACCGGCGACGTCGATGCAGCGACCGGTGGCACCATCGACGCGGGCGGCGGCGGCTTCGTGGACGCGGGCGGTGGCGCCTCCGACGGCGGCGGCGGGCCGGCCGGCGACTCGGTCGTCTACGCGCACAGCTCGAGCGAGCTCTACCGCGTCGACCCCGACACTTTCGACGTCACGCTCATCGGTCCGTTCGTGTGGGAGATGGGCATCTTCGATTCAATGACCGACATCGCCATCGACAAGAACGGCGGCATCACCGGCGTGTCGTTCAACCGCGTCTACCATGTCGATCCGGCGACCGCGGTGACCACGTTCCTGGCACCGCTCGCGCGCCAGTTCAACGGCCTGTCGTACATCCCCGCCGGCACCATCGACGGCTCGACCGACGAGATCCTGGTCGGGTCGACGCTCGACGGCTCGTTCTGGCGCATCGATCCGCTGACCGGCACCTCCACCGAGATCGGCGCCTACGGCGGCGGCTGGAGCTCGAGCGGCGACATCGTGTCGGTCGACGGCTTCGGCACCTACGCGACGGTGCAGCAGGGCGAGGGCATCGACTACCTGGCCCAGATCGATCCGCTGACCGGGATCGCCACGACCATCGGCACGGGCACCGGGTTCGATCACATCTGGGGCCTGGGCTTCTGGAAGGGAAAGATCTTCGGCTTCACCGACCTGCGCCAGTTCGTGCTCATCGATCCGGCGACCGGCGTCGCGACGCTGGTCGAGGACAGCTCGGTGTTCTGGTGGGGCGCGGGCGTGACCACGTCGGCGCCGATCATCCCGTAGGCGACGCGCGGTCCGGGTCGTTGGCGTCCGCACCGCTCGCGTCGTTCACGCCGGCCGGGCCGACGTAGCGGGCGCGCGGGCGCAGGATGAAGCCGGCGGCGCGTTGCTCGAGCACGTGCGCGATCCAGCCCGCGGCCCGGCCGAGCGCGAAGATCGCGGCGGCGGAGCCGCGCGGCAAGGCGAGCGCATCGGCGAGCGCGACCAGGCCCAGATCGCACGTGGGCTGCTGGCCGGCGGTGGCGCGCGGCGCGGCCGCGGCGAGGGCGAGCGCGATGCGCACGCGCGGCCGGGAGCCGCCGAGCCGGCGCGCGGCGTCCAGGAGCGGGGTGGCGCGCGGATCGCCGCCAGCGTACAGCGGGTGGCCGAAGGGCAGGTCGTCGCCGCGGGCGAGGCGGGCGCGCAGCGTGGCAGCGGCGCGCCCGGGCGTGCCGACCTCATCGACGAGCGCCTCGATGCGCTCGGTCGCGCCGCCGTGCTTGGGGCCCGAGACCGCGGCGAGCGCGCCGGCGACGCAGGCGTAGAGGTCCGCGCCGGTCGACGCGACCACGCGCGCCGCGAAGCTCGACGGGTTGAGCTCGTGGTCGGCCATGAGCACGAGCGCGGCATCGAGCGCGGCGCGCACGGGCGCCGCCGGGCCGCGCGCG
>JBKJOI010000157.1:0-2748 GCA_046595695.1 Haliangiales bacterium
TGTCGATGGGCTGGACCCTTGCAGCTCGGGCTTCTGGTTCACCGGCTGGCGGGAGCCGCCACCACCGCAGCTGCGTGCCGCGCCCGTGGCCCCGGCCGCGACCTGGTTGCTCCGCGAGGGCTGGACGCGCCGAGGGCTGCTCGGCCGCGACGAGCGCCCGGCTGCAACCTCTGGGTGACGTTGCGCCGCGCGCGGCAGGTTGCGGCTTCTGTTCAGCACCATCGAAGGCGCCGCCCCCGCCCCCGCCCCCGCCCGCCCTCAGCCCGCGATGGCCGCCCCCGGGCAGATCATCCGGGCCATCTTCTCGGGCACCGCCACGCCACGAGATGTGAGCCAGACGTCGGCGGCGTGCACCGCCGCCGCGTCGCCGGTGAGCTCGCCGCGGCGGCGGCGCGCGATGCTGGCGAGGAGCGGCATGGACAGCGCGGTCAGCGCCGTCTCGGCCGCGGCGAAGCGCACGCCGGCGCGCGCGGCGTCGCCGCGCAGCGCCAGGACGTCGCCGGCGATGAGCTCGCGCAGCGCGGGCGCGAAGGGCTGGCCCTCGAGGCCGGCCACGGCGCTCTCGGCCGCGGCGAGGAGCACGCGGCGCTCCTTGGATCCTCCGGCCTCGGCCGCGGCGGCACTGAGCGCGGCGCGGGCGCGGTGCCAGGAGGCGTCGACCTGCAGCGCGCTGATGCGCAGCAGCATGGACTTGCGCATGGCCGGCCAGCGCTCGACGATGCGCGCGTAGGCGTCGGCGCCGCGGCCGTCGTAGAGGTCGACGTTCTGGCGCGCGTGCAGGTCCCAGTAGTGCTGTAGGATGAAGCCGCCCTCCGGCCAGGCCTTGGAGGTGTCGTCGATGGCGCGGCGCGCGCCCGCGACGTCGTCGGCGAGCAGCCACCACAGGTTGGCCACCCAGGTGCGCAGCGCCGAGATCGCGTAGCGGTCGCCACGCTCCTCCGCCTGCGCGAGCAGCGAGGGTACGCGCCGGCGCAGCTCGACCAGGTCGCCGGTGTAGAAGAGCGCCGCGAGGTGCATCTGCTGCATCACGGTGGTCTCCCACGCCACGTTGCGGCAGCGCTCGCGGAACGCCTCCTCGGCCCGGCGCGTGAGCGCCGCGCCGTCGACGAAGCGGCCCTCCATGACCGCCGAGAAGCCGGCCGCGAAGATCGCCATGCCGATGGCGTGCGGATGCCCGGAGTGCGCCGCCAGCTCGTGCGCGCGCGCGACCAGGCGCTGCGTGCGCCCCTGCGCGGCCTGGCCGTCCGCCGACGAGTAGCAGGCCTCGGTGGCGAGCGCGCGCGCGATCCGGTAGGGCTCGCCCGCCGCCAGCGCGAGCAGCAGATGGCGCGACTGGAAATCCGCGGCGCGGATGTTGTCGACCATGCCGAGCGCGGTCGACACCGACCAGAAGATGTCGACGCGCGTCAGCGCCTCGGCGGAGATCTGGCTGGGATCGCGTTCTGTGAAGCCCAGGCCGCGCAGGCGCACCTGCGCGCGCCGCCACAGGAGCGAGCCGAGCGCGCGGCGCGGCGTGACCGCGAGCCGCGCGCGCACCGCGCCGAGCACCGTGCCGAGCACGTCTAGGCCTTCCACCATGTGCCCGCTGCGCAGGTACTGCTCGGCGGCGCGCCGGCGCAGCTCCAGGATATCGGCGGCCTGGCCGTCCCGGGCCGCGCTCAGGTAGACCTCGGCCGCCTGCGGCCCGCTGCCGGCGTTGGCGAGCGCATCGCCGAGCGCCACGCGCAGCGCGCGCAGCGACTCGGCGGCTTTCGGCCCCGCGCCGCTGCCGCTCTGCGTGGTGATGATCTCCTCGCCCTGCTCGGCGGCGAGCAGCTCGCGCAGCTCGATGGCCTGGCGGTAGAGCACGGCGGCCCACTGGAAGGCGAGCGCCTCGGCCGCCTGCGCGGCGGCGATCTCGGTGTAGTGCGCGGCGCGCTCGATGATGCCGGCGCCGCGGAAGTGGTGCGCGATGGTCTCCGGGTCGGCGCGGCCCGAGCCCTCGAGCGCGAGCGCCAGGCGCAGGTGGTGCGTCTCGCGCTCGTCCTTGCTGAGGGTCGCGACCAGCGTCTCGCGGATGCGGTCGTGGTAGGTCTCGATGGTGTCGAGGTCGCGCACGCCGGTGGTGCGCACCAGGTGCCCGGCGCGCAGGAGCGCGATGGTCGCCGCCCCGTCGCGCCCCGGCAGCACCGCCGAGCCGGCCGCGCTGCCCGCGTCGGCGGCCAGCCCGGCCGCCTGACGCGCCAGCGCCTGCGCCAGCGGCGTGCCCGCCACCGAGACCACCTCGAGCAGCCGGCGCGCCTCGCCGGGCAGGCGCGCGAGCCGCGCGCGCAGGAACTCGCCGAGCGTGGCCGCGCCGGCGCCGGCGGTGCCGCCGCCGGGTGCGAGCTCGGCGCCCGCTTGCACGTGACGCACCAGCTCGCTGACGAAGAACGGTGACCCGGCGCTCTCGCGGGCGATGCTCTCGGCGCGGGCGACCAGCTCGGGCGCCGGCTCGGGCCCGGCGCCGAACAGCCGCAGCGCCAGGTCGCGCGCCTGCGCGTGCGGCAAGGGTGACAGCGTGATGTTGCGCACGTCGACGGCCACGCCCGACTCGTGCGCCGCGGGCGCGAGCGCGCGCGCGAACGCGCCCGAGTCACCGTGCTCGCTGCGGAAGATGCCGACCAGCAGCAAGGGCGGCGGATCCGGCGGGCGCAGGAGCTCGACCAGGAGCGCCGCCGAGTCGGCATCGCCCCACTGCAGATCGTCGATGCACAGGATGAGCGGGCG
>JBKJOI010000767.1:0-11308 GCA_046595695.1 Haliangiales bacterium
TGGATGCACTTCAGGTGGCTCGACTACGCGCTGCAGGACGATCGGGACGCGCTGGTCGCCAGCACGGGGGTGTGGATCCCATGGTGAAGCGATCGAAGCCGGTGCTGGGCGTGCTCCTGGGCGTGCTCCTCGCCGCGTGCGACCCCGGCGCGCCCGCCGCGGCCGACGCAGGCGCGGCCGCGGACTGTGGACTGATCGTGACCCTCGAGGTGCGTCGTCCGGATGGCGTGTACGTGCCCCTGGCCGCGGCCGCGGACGCCGTCGACGCCTCGCTCGTGCAAGGCTTCCAGGGCTTCCGCTACCTGTACCTGCGCGCCCGCTTCGATCGCGATCCTGGGTCGGCCACGGCGGCGGTGCAGCTGCAGCTCGACGGTGCCACGCCGCGTTCGCAGCCGCTCGCCGACCTGGATGCCAGGCCGGACCCCGGCGGCGTCGTGAGCGCCCCCCAGCGGGTCTTCTTCAACGACGATCCGCTACCCTCGCTCGTCGACCGCGGCTGCGCGCTCACGCTGCGCGTGGGCGGCGTGTGCGCGGCCTCGGGCCGGGCGGTGCTGCGCTACGACCCGAGCTGCGTCGAGGGGCCAGACGGCGATCCGATCTGCGCGGACGCCGGCGTGGCCGCGGACGGGGCGCCATGAGCCGCGGCGTGCTCGCCGGCCTCGCGCTCGCCGGCCTGGCGCTCGCTGCCTGCGGGGAGGCCGCGCCGGGGCCCGCGGATCCCTGGGCGCCGCGCTCGCTCGAGCCCGAGCCCAACCCGTTCACGCCCGCCGATCCGCTCTGGGCCCCGCAGCCGCACCGCGATCGACCGCGCGCCGCCGCGCTCTCCGCCGATGGCCAGACCCTGTATGTGGCGCTGGCCGGCCACGAGGACGCGCCGTCCAGCGAGGTCGCGGTGGTCGACGTCGCCAGCCGCACGGTGCGCCGTCGCGTGCGCGTGGGCCGCGCGCCGGTGGCGCTGGCGCTGCATCCGGGCGGTCGCTACCTCGTGGTCTGCAACCTGCTGTCCAACTGGGCGAGCGTGATCGACACGCGCAGCGACCGGGTCGTGGCCGAGCCGCCGGTGCCCTGGTACACGACCGCCGTCGCGTTCGCGCCCGATGGCCAGCGCGTGTACCTGGCCAACCGCTGGAAGGACGCGCTGCTCACCTGGGTGCTCGACACCGGCGACGGCTTCCGCGTGCGCGCGGATGGCTATCGCGACCGCTCACCGTGGGAGCCGCTGGGCGCACCGGTGGCCGCCAACCCCGACCTCGTGGTCGTGGCACCCGATGGCGGGCGCGTGTACGTCGGCAGCGTGGCGGGCGGCGCGGTCGACGTGCTGGCCGCCGACGGGCAGACCGCGCTCGGCCGCGCGGCCGTGCACTCGCCCATCGGGGGCATGCTGCTGGCGGGCCGCTGGCTGGTCGTGAGTCACATCGGCCGCGGCACCGGCTTCCCGCCCCACGCCGGCGTCGACGGCGACGAGGACGGCACGCCCGGCGACGGCACCGGCAACATCATGTTCCAGGACCTGCAGAACGAGCTCGAGGTCCTCGACACCGAGACGCTCGCGCCGGTGCACGCGATCACCAGCGACACGATCTGCTGCCGCGACTACCGCGACGTCGACCCGCACGACCCGACGCGCGGCGCGCGCATCCCGCCGCCCGAGTCGTGGCCGGCCGAGCGGGCCGCCGAGCTGCCGCCCGCCGAGGACTGGCTCGTCGCGGGCGCGCTGCCCACGCGCATGGCGCGCCTCGCGGCACCCGTC
This sequence comes from Haliangiales bacterium, assembly GCA_046595695.1. Lineage (GTDB taxonomy): Bacteria > Myxococcota_A > Polyangia > Haliangiales > SHYZ01 > JBKJOI01. The sequence continues at coordinate 1,751 of JBKJOI010000767.1, forward strand.
GCGGGCGTGACCCGCTTCGTGGTCGTCATGTCGGCGTCGAACCAGGCGCAGCGCTTCGACCTCGACGAGGTCACCGGCCGCCTGGCGGCGCCCGACGGCGCGGCGGTCTACGCCACCGGGCACGCACCGATCGACGTGGTCGCCGCGCCCGGACGCGGCGAGGCCTACGTCGTGGATCGCCTCGGCGAGAGCGTGACCGTGCTCGCCACCTCCAGACCGCCCGACCCGGGGTCGCCGCCGGTGCGCATCGTGGTCGGCGACGAGCGTGGCGGCGTGTACCCGGCCACCGACGTCGAGCTGGGCGAGCTGTTCAACAACGTCACGGCGCCGCTCACCGTCGACGGTGACCAGTCGTGCGTGCACTGCCACCGTGACGGCGGCAACCTCGATCGCGTCGTGGCCATGCCGCTGCAGAGCGACCGGCTGTGGGGATCGCGCCAGATCCAGGCCTACCGCGGCGCCTTCGACACCCGGCCCTGGTTCCTCGAGGCGGCCATGGACGAGAAGAACTTCTTCCCGGTCCTGAACGAGCTCGCACGCAAGGAGAACTTCTGCTGCGAGGCCGCGGATCCGCTGATCTGGCCCGCCTATCCATCGGTGAACGCGTGCCTGCTCGACCCCGACGTCGCCGGCTGCGACCACGTGCTCCACTGCGTCCTGGACCCACCGCCCGAGTGCGCGACCCGGGGCTACGGCGCGCCACAACCGACGCGCAACGCGTTCTTCCTGGCCGCGGCCGAGGCGCTGGCCGGGCGGCGCACCACCTTCGGCGACAGCCTCGTCCTCGCGGGCACGCGCGAGCCCATCGCGCTCGACTTCGACGGCATCACCCGCGCCATCGGGCTGTTCCTGCTGGCCTCGCCGCGCCTGTCGCCCAACCCGAACCGGGCGCTCGACCTGGCGGCCGCGGCGCGCGGCCGCGCGCTGTACGAGCGTCCCGAGGTCGGCTGCGCGACCTGCCATCCGCTGCCGCTGACGACCGTCGCCATCGAGCCCGACTTCAGCCCCTTCGGCGTCACGGTGCGCCTGCCGCCGGTGATCACGCCGTCGCTCGATCCCGAGGGACGCGTCTGCGACACCGTCACGCAGGGCTTCCGCGACACCTTCAGCGTCGGGAGCCTCGGGCCCACCGAGCAGGGCCCCGAGGGCATCCACTTCGGCATCCCGCAGCTGCGAGGGATCTGGGACCGCGCGCCGCGCTTCTACCACGATGGCCGGGCGCGCTCCCTGCCGCAGGCGCTCCTGCCGCCGGGCCACCCGGCGCTGGCGGCGGGCGAGCCGGGCTTCAACGAGCGCTTCGGCATGCCCGACAGCCACGGCGGTACGTCGCAGCTCGATCGCGGGCAGGTCGACGACCTCATCACCTTCTTGCTCACGCTGTGAGGCCGGTGCGCGACCTCGTCCGGCCTGCCGTCGTGGTCGCTGCCGCCGCCGTCGCTTCTGCCACCGCCGCCGGCTGTGACGCCCCCGACCCACCGTGCGCCAGCGCCTGGCACACCGAGCTGGACCAGCCGGTCGGCGTGCTGCTCGCCGCCTGGGGCCGCGCCGACGACGACGCCTGGCTCGTGGGCGGCGGCCTCGGCGCCGGCACCGCGCTGCTGCTGCGCTGGAACGGGGTCACCCTCGCGCCGGTGCCGCTCGCCCGCCCCGAGACGCTGTGGTGGGCGTGGGGGCCCGCCGATGCTGGCGATGTGTGGATCGTCGGCGAGGACGGCCTGGTGCTGCGCGGCGGCGACGCCGGCTTCGCGCCCGTCGACGGCGGCACGCACGCGACGCTCTACGGCGTCTGGGGCTCCGGCGCCGACGACGTGTGGATCGTGGGCGGTCGTCCCGATGGTCAGGCGCAGCCCGACGACGACCTGCTGCTCCGCTGGGACGGCCAGACGCTCACCCGCGTACCCCTGCCGACCGCGCGGGGCACGGCCCTGTTCAAGGTGTGGGGCGCGTCGGCCGACGACGTGTGGCTGGTCGGTGAGGCGGGCACGGTGTGGCGCTTCCACGACGGCGTCTTCGTCGATCACTCGGCCGAGATCACCTCCGCCGCCAGCCTGCTCACGGTGCACGGCTGCTCCGCCGACGAGGTCTACGCGGTGGGCGGCGCGCACGTGTGGCGCTGGGACGGTGCGACGTGGGGCGAGATCACCGGCTTGCCGGGGTTCGCCGGGGCCAGCGGCGTGGCCTGCGGCGAGCGCGAGGTGCTGGTCGTCGGGCTGCAGGGCCTCAAGCTGCGCCTCGACCGCGCGGGCGGCACGTGGCTCGACGAGCAATTCGCCGAGCCCTGGGACGTGGACTTCCACGGCGCCTGGGCGGCCCCAGGCGGCGCGCTCTGGGCGGTGGGCGGCGACTTCCTGGCTCCGCCGAGCGGTGGCGCTCGCCGCGGCCTGGTCGCGCGGCGCGCCTGTCGCTAGCCCGGCAGCGCATCCGCGGCGGCGGCGGTAACCACGTCGTGCTGCGGCTCGGCTACCGTACGGGTGAGGCGGGCGGCCGGTTCGTCCACGAGCACGGCGCCGCGAGTGTCTACACGATGGTGCGCTCACGAGGAGTTGATCGAGAGCTGAGAGAAGCGCGTGGTCTCCGGCTTGACCACTGACAAGTCGCGCCCGGCGCGCGCGCTCAGCGGGCGTCGCGCACGCGCACGCGCTTCAGCAGGTCGATGAGGTTCTTCGTGATCGGGCCGGCCGCGGCGGGATCGTAGGTGTCGTAGCCGCGCCGGGGCCGGCCGTCCTTGCCGTCGTCGATGCGCACGAGCGGGGTCCACACGTAGGGGAAGCCGGTGGCCTCGTCGACCATGTAGTCGAGCTGGTGCTGGATGCCGTCGTCGGCGATCACGAAGCCGCTGGCGGTCGAGTAGGTGCCGTGCGGCGCCTCGACGCGATCGATGGCGTTCAGGTAGGCGCTGGTCTGGGCGTTGAAGCCGGTGGGGTTCCAGCCGTAGAGCGCGCTGATGGCGTCGATGCCGCCGCCGTTCTCGTCGAGGTGGCAGGAGGTGCAGTCCTTGGCGCGCAGCTGCGAGGCGTGCGGGCCCATGGTGTCCACGCCGAGGCCGCCGTTCTGGTTCTTCTGCGGGTTCTGGTCGCAGTAGCCGCTCGGCTCCAGGCAGATCGACGCGTAGCCGGGGGCGTCCTCGATGCCGGCGGCGGAGCCCTGGATGAGGTTGCCGCGGCCGACGCGGTCGCGGTAGGTCTTCCACACGAAGTCGGTGTCACCGACCTGGCTCATGAACTCGTCGGCCTGGTTGATGGCGGGGTTCAGCACCTGCGAGCGCAGGAAGATCTTGAGGCGGGTGGGTGTGAACCAGCTGATCTTGCCCTTCTCGCTCACGCCCAGCTGCTGATCGAGCATGGAGACGAAGGTGAAGTTGAACCAGCCCTGAGTGCCGAGCGTGACCTCGCCGGTGGTGCGGTCCCAGTCGTAGAGGCGCTGGTTGCCGTTCACGTCGGTCAGGCCCATGTGGTTGCCGAAGCGCTGGCCGTTCCAGGTGCCGTGGCAGGCGATGCACTCGAGCCCGGCCGCGGGCAGCTCGTTGGCGCGCGTGGTCTTCTCGCCGAGGTGGCTGAAGCCAAAGCGGACGCTGCTCGAGGCGCCGTCGCCGCCGCGGACCACCTCGATGCCCGGGCGCGGGCCCACGCCATCGTCGAAGTCGCCGCCAGCCTGATTATAGCCCTGCCAGCGGCCGTGCGCGATCGACGACGCCGGGCGGCAGGCGAAGCCGCCGGTGCGCGGATCGGTGCGGCGGCCGTCGCCGATGCAATCCTGCGCGTTGGGGTCCCATTGCACGCCCCAGCGGATCTGCGAGACGAAGCGCCACTCACCCTTGGCCTTGGTGCGCAGCCAGATGCCCGGGGCGGTGACCGTCGGGTAGCCGGCCTCGCCGTAGGCGGGGACCTTGGCGAACTCGAAGAGGTTCTTGCGCGACTCCTTGCCGGTCTTGAAGAAGAGCTGGTTGATCGGGTTGTCGGTGGCGTCGGGATCGGCGTCGAACTCGAGGTTGCCGTGGCAGCTCACGCAGCGCACCTGCACCTGCTGGTTCTGCCGGCTGTAGATCTTGCCGTCGCCGTGCATCTCGGTGGAGTTGTGGCAGTCGACGCACTCCAGGCCGGCCAGGTAGTGCACGTCGGCGGGCGTGTCGTCCTGGCCATCCTTGTCGAGGTCCTCGTACTCGATCAGCTGATCCTGCGCGAAGCCGTGCAGGCGCGCGGCGGGCTGGAGCGTGTTGTCGATGAGGTCGGAGAACCTGAAGTCGATGTCGGCGCCGCGCGCCTTGGCCTTCGACAGATCGCGGTTGTCGTCGGTGCGGATGCCCATGTACTGGAGGACCAGGCGGGCCGAGCCGGTGTGGCAGGCCAGGCAGTCCTGCGCCGTGGGGTTTCTGCGCAGCACGTGCCGCGGTGGGTGCGGTCGCTCGGGGTACTGGATCTGCTGGTAGGCGGCCGGGTAGGTCGGCTCCTGCTTGTTGACCATGGGGTCGCCCGACTGGCTCTGCCCGGACCAGTCGTAGGCCATGTGGCAGGCGCTGCACCCCGACGAGCGGAAGTTGCCGAAGCTCGAGTTCTTGCCGCTGGTGCCCAGGTGGCAGGTGCCGCACAGCTTGTTCACCGTCTCCTTCTGCACGTCCTGCTCGGTGAAGGTGCCGTAGGGCTTGTCCTGCTCGCGGTCGACGCCGGTGAGCGGGTGCAGGTGCGGCACCGAGCCGGGCGGCGAGGTCGCGCGATCCCAGGTCGGGTCGTCGACGTGCATCGAGCCGTAGGTGGCCAGGCGCTTGCCGAAGGAGTCGTCGCCGAGCGCGCCGGCCAGGTCGGTGGCGCGGGGCACGCCCATGGCGTAGAGCAGGCCGTCGAGCTTGCCGACCGCGCTCGCCATGGTCGAGCGGCGCACCGTCTCGCCCATGCCCTTGTGGCAGGCGTCGGCCGCGCAGCTGTCGTCGACGACGCGCAGGTCGCCCGGGTTCACGAAGCGCAGCCACTCCTTCCCGCCCTCGAGGTTCTCCACGCCGGCCTTCGCGAGGTAATAGTTGGCGTAGGCGCTGCGCGTCGGCACCGAGACCGAGCCCGCCTGCGCGATCTCATGCGGGATGTGCGCATGGGCCTCCTCCTTGGTGAGCTGCCGCGTCGGGTCCTGGGCATCCCGCCCGCTGCCGCCGTGGCAGGCGACGCAGCCGACGTAGGCCCACGGGTGCGAGTTCTCGATGCCCACGCCGCCCTCGGAGCTCGCCAGGCCGTGACAGCCGATGCACGACGAGTCCTGCTTGCACAGCGCATCGCCGGGGTTGGTGGTGCAGTCCACCGGCGGGCACTCGGCGCAGTGCCACTGCGCCGTGCCGTCGCCGTGATCGACGCACTCGCAGGGGAACACGCCGCCCGCGCACGCGTACGGCAGCTCGGGTGGATCGCCGCACTTGTTGTTGCCCACGATGGGGAGCGCCCCTGGATTGCAGGCGCCGAGGAAGAGCAGGACGAAGATGATGAGCCAGGGCAGGCGTTTGGGCACGACGTACCTCCGCGTGCGGTCGACTGCACCTGGTGTACCGTCGCGATCCGGCACTCCTGCGTACGCTTCGCGCTCGAGTTGCCGTCGGAGAGCCGCAGCTCGTGGGGTCAATACCCCCATGGACGAGGGGCCGCACGTGGGGTCTCGAGTCACGGGCGACGTGGTCGCTTCCCGATGGTCGGGAAGAAGACTTGATCGAGGACACGTGGTGTCCGCGCCGGCATCGCGGCGCAGCTGCGGCAGCTCAAGCTGGCGACCGGGTGTTGGCAGGAGTGGCAGCGGAACAGCGCATCGCGCGACGCGATCCGATCGGCGCGGAGCGCGCGCTGGCGCTCAAGGCGAGCCTGCACCCTCACCCCCTCGTGCGCCCCGCGGACTCCGAGCGGGTGCGCGAGACCATCGACCCCGCGCTCCGTGGTGGCTCCGACGACTACGCCATCGAACACCGCATCGTGATGGGCGCGTTGACCAACGCGTTGTCGTTGGCCTGCGCTGCAGCCGTCGTGATCAGCCGGTTCTCGAGGCCCTGATGGTTGCGCTCTGCGTGGCAGTGCTCGACGAACTCAATGACGGCGAGCCGAAGATGTCTGCGGAGAGTCCGCGATCTGGCGGCCCTGCGCCGTGCGGTCGCGCCTTGATCGCGGTCAAGGTGCACCCGGGCGCGCAGCTCCATACTGCAGATCCGCGCCGGCGCTGTTCGGCGCACGAGGAGTTCGCGATGCACTTCGAGCCCCGCCCCGTGAATGCACGTGCTGCCCGCGTCAACCAGCGCGTCGAGGCCATCGTCAACGGCGCGCTGCGCGGCTGGGATCGGCTGCGCGCCGGCATCGGCCTGCGCGGCCGTGCCGCGGACTACGACGATCTTCGCTACGAGTTCGTCGGGGGCGCGCGGGACGAGCTGCGCCGGAAACATTACGACAAGAGCCTGCGCCTCCTGTGGAAGGCCGAGGAGCACGCACCCTGGTCGTCGTTCCGCGATCTCTCGGCCACCGAGCGGGCCGTGCGCGAGCTGGCGCTCGCCCACCTCGCGCCCGACGAGCAGCGCGCGCACGCGCGCATCACCTCCGAGGAGCACCGCGCCCTGCTCGATCGCGAGTACAGCCCCCGGCAGAAGCAGGCGATCGTCCGGCTGCTCACCGCGATCGGCCACGGCGAGGCCTACGCCTGGCTCGTCTCCGCCGACGTGCTGCGGCAGGTGAGGAGCTCGGGCGCCAAGGCGGCGGTGACGATGCAGGTGCTCGAGGAGGCCAAGCACTTCGTGGTCATGCGCGAGCTCGTGCAGTCGTTCGGGGTGCCGCCGCCGCGGCAGTCGGCGTGGGAGTACCTGCTGCTGGAGAACATCCTGCGCGCCCGCGGGCTCGAGAAGCTCTACGGGATGAACGTGATCGTCGAGACGATCGCCCTCTCGATCTTCGGCCTGCTCGCGCACCTGCCGGGTCTCGAGGTGCTGCGCCTCTTCCACCTCGACGAGGCCCGCCACACCGCGCTACCCGCGAACTACTTCAAGGAGATCCCGATGAGCGCGCGCCAGCAGCGCAGCCTGCGCGCGCGCTACCGCCGCCTGGGGCTCGCGCTGCCCACGCTGCCGCTCATCCTGCTGCTCGAGCCCGACCTCGCCGAGCTGGGCGTGGACGCGTTCGACTTCGCCGGATCGATCCTACGCAAGGTGACCATGCTCTCCGAGCGTGCGGGCTTCCTCTTGCCCGAGCCGGCGCCGCTCATGCTGGCGCGCTTCAACCACTTGTTCAACGCCTACTGCCGGCTCACCCGGCCCGAGCATCACACCAAGGACTTCATGACGGCCGACACGAGCCGCGACGCGGCGGTCGCCTCGGTGGAGCACGGGCTGTTCACGCCAGCGGCCTAACAAGAAACCAGGACACGGGCTCGTAGCATCAATGCGTGGCCGACCTCCGTGCCGAGTGCCACATGCGACGGATCCGCGTGGAGCGAGAAGCCCTCCAACGACCCGTCGCAGGATCTGGAGCACCTCCTCGTCGCGCGGGCCCCCCAACGCTAAGTTGCCCTCGTCCGTGAGGTTGTGACAGGACCCGTTGTTAGCGCGTGATCTCGGCGCCTGCGATCGAGCGGCACGCCTCGCTGCCGGCGATCTCCGCGACCGCATCTTGTTCTCGCCTTCGAGAGCTCACGTGAGGTCGTGCAGAAGCTCGCTCTCGCCGGTAGTCCTGACCCCGGCAGCCGCTTCCAGGCAGACGGCCGGCAGCGGCGCGCGCCCGCCAAACAGCGCGAGCTCACGCTCGGCGCTCACCGCCGCGAGCGCGCAGGCCAGTCGCGGCAGCACGTCCTCGCTGGTGTAGCGGATGAGGTGCTCTCCCTGGAGTGCATGCTGGATGATCCAGCTGAGATCCGCGGGTGCGCGGGCGCGGGCGAGCAGGGACCAGTACAGCCGGCGCCGCTGGCTCAAGAGGCCCAGCTGAAGCGTGGTGCGCGCGACGATCGCGGGCCAGTGGTTGCGGCGGCGCAACCCCGTGCGCGGCAGCGGCGCGGCTTCGAGGTAGGCCTCGCACCGCTGCAGGTAGCCTTCGGGTGAGTACAGCTGCGTCAGCAGGCGAGCGTACCCGGACAGCAGCGCCTCTTCGTCCATGCGGGGCGCGAAGTTGGGTCGGCCGAAGGTCTCGCCGCTGTCGGTGGCGCGCAGGCGCTGCTCACGCTGCAAGCGCTTCCACATCTGCGTACCAGGCAAGGCGGTGAGCAGGCCGACCATCGCGAGGGGAATGGGTGCGTCGGCGAGGAACTGGCGCTGCGCCTCGAACGCACCCGGGCCGTCGCTGTCGAAGCCGACGATGAAGCCACCCATGACCTCGAGGCCGGTGGTGGTCAGCTGGTGGACAGCGCCACGCAGGTCCTGCTTGAGATTCTGGGTCTTGCCGGCGGCACGGAGCGCCTCGCTCGACGGCGTCTCGATGCCGAGAAACACCGCGGTGAAGCCGGCGGCGACCATCTCGTCCGTGACGGCCTCCTCGCCCGCGAGGTTGACGCTGGCTTCGGTGTAGAGTTCGAAGGGGTGCTGGCGCACCTCCTGCCAGAGGCGCAGCTGGGGCAGGAGCTTGCGCACCTTGTTCAGGTTGCCGATGAAGTTGTCGTCGACGAAGAACACGCTGCCGCGCCAGCCGAGCCGGTACAGCGCCGACAACTCCGCCAGCACTTGGACCGGCGTCTTGACGCGCGGGACGCGTCCGAAGATCTCGATCACGTCACAGAACTCGCAGTGGTACGGACAGCCGCGCGAGTACTGCAGGGACATGGACGCGTAGCGCTCGAGGCGCAGCAGCTCGTAGCGTGGCACCGCCGAGCTCGTGATCGGCGGGCGCTCCACGCCCAGCTCCACCAGCGTGGGAGCTCCGGCGCGGCCCTCGATCAGCGCCTGTAGGTCGGCCTCTCGACCCTCGACCTCACCCGCGAACACGCCATCGGCCGTTGGAAACAGCGCCGGCGTGGTGGTCACGGCCGGGCCGCCCACTACGGTGCGCTTGCCGCGCGCACGCGCTCGCGTCAGCACCTCCCGCGCCGACGGCACCTGGTTGAGCATGCCGCCCGTCAGCACCACGTCGGCCCAGTCGAGATCGGCGGTGGTGAGCGGCTCCACGTTCAGGTCGCGCAGGCGCACGTCCCAACCGCGCGGCAGGTGCGCCGCCATGGTGATGAGGCCCAGCGGCGGCAGGTTGGCGCGCTTGCCCGCGAGGGGCAGCGCGTACTGGAAGCCCCAGTAGGTGCGTGGGAACTCGGGGTGGACCAAGAGGATGCGCATAACTTCACCATGCGACGCAGCCTGTCAGGTGGGCGTCAGAAGCGCGTCACGAGACTGCCTCGAGGCCATCGGTCGGGATCACGCTCGCCATTGACCTGGATCAAGTCGGCTCGTGGGCAGATCGTGCCGTCGGCGGCGATGGCGACGTCGTCGGTGAAGCGGAGGGGCAGGCCGCCGTCGGCGCGCCCGACCACGGCGGGGTCGGTGGCGCGCACGAATGTGAAGCATCGCTGATGTCCGGACGCGACCCACGTCTGCGAGCTGAAACCGGAGGACGGCGCGCGCCGCACGCTCCGTGCCCC
>JBKJOI010000456.1:0-24517 GCA_046595695.1 Haliangiales bacterium
GGTCTCGCAGGTCGAGGGCGTCAAGTCGATCACCGCGGTGTCGCGCCAGGGCTCGGCCAACATCACCATCGAGTTCGACATCGACCGCGACATCAAGGACGCGCTCCAGGAGGTCCAGGCGCGCGTGGCGGCGGCCAACCTGCCGCGGGACGTCCAGCTGCCGCAGATCTCCAAGTCGAACCCCGAAGACCAGCCGATCATGTGGGTCGGCCTCTACGGGCCGTTCTCGCGCCAGCTGCTCTCCGACACCGCGCGCTACCGGGTCAAGGACCGCATCCAGGCGGTCGCCGGCGTCGGCGAGATCTCGCTGGGCGGCTACCTCGAGCGCAACATCCGCATCTGGATCGACGCCGACGAGCTCGACGCCCGCCAGCTCACCGTCAACGACGTCATCGACGCGCTCGGCCGCGAGCACGTCGAGCTGCCCGCCGGTCGCATCGAGACCGAGGGCCGCGAGGTCGGCGTGCGCGTCATGGGCGAGGCGCTCGATATCGGCACGCTCGAGAACATCGTCGTCGCCCAGGTTGCCGGCACGCCGGTGCACCTCAAGGACGTCGCGCTCGTCGAGGACGGCTTCGAGGACGAGCGCCGGCGCGCGCGCGTGAACGGCATCCCGGTGCAGGGCATGGGCGTGCGCAAGCAGCGCGGCGCCAACGCCGTGGGCGTCGCCGAGGACATCCGCGCCGAGCTGGCCAAGATCCAGGAGACCCTGCCCGAGGGCATGGAGATCGGCGTCATGTTCGACTCGACCAAGTACATCGAAGAATCGGTGCACGAGGTCCAGGTGGAGCTGGTCGTCGCGGTGCTCTTGACCGCGCTGGTCTGCTGGATGTTCCTCGGCTCGATCTCGAGCACGCTGAACGTCGTGCTGGCCATCCCGATGTCGCTGCTCGGGACCATCGCGACGATCTACTTCCTGGGCTACACGCTCAACACCTTCACCCTGCTGGCGCTGTCGCTCGCGGTCGGCATCGTCGTCGACGACGCCATCATGGTGATGGAGAACATCTTCCGCCACGCCGAGAGCGGCAAGCCGCGCGAGCAGGCGGCCCGCGAGGGCACCGCCGAGATCACCTTCGCGGCGCTGGCGGCGACGGTCGCGGTCATCGCGATCTTCATCCCGGTCGTGTTCATGGAGGGCGTGCTCGGCAAGTACTTCCTGCAGTTCGGCGTGACCCTGTCGGTGGCCGTGGCGCTCTCGTACGTCGAGGCGATCACGCTGGCGCCGGCGCGCTGCGCGCAGCTGCTCAAGACCTCACGCGAGGGCCGCTCGTGGATGGGCCGCGTGGTCGACAGCGCGTTCGAGCGGCTCGCCCACGGCTACGCGTGGCTGCTCCAGCGGAGCCTGCGCTGGCCGCTGGTCGCGCTCGCGGCGGCGACGATCATGATCATCGGCGCCTGGGGCGTGGGCAAGAACCTGCCCGTCGAGATGGTGCCCAGCCAGGATCAGAGCCGGCTCATGGTGCGGCTGCAGACCGCCGCGGGCTCCACGATCGACGAGACCGATCAGCTGACCAAGCAGGCCGAGGCGTTCGTCGCCACCCGCCCCGAGGTGCTGCGCGCCATGTTCATCGTCGGCGGCTTCGGCGGCGGAGGCGGGGCCGTGAATACCACCATGATGATGGTCACGTTGGTGCCGCCCGACCAGCGCAAGGTCACCCAGGCCCAGTTCCAGCAGATCCTGCGCAAGGAGCTGAACGCCTTCCCGGGCGTGCGCGCGGTGGTCCAGGACCTGTCGCAGTCGGGCTTCACCGCCAGCCGCGGATTCCCGATCGAGTTCTCGGTGCGCGGCCCCGATTGGGACAAGCTGGTCACCCACGCGATGGCCATGAAGGACAAGCTCACCGCCTCCGGCATCGCCGTCGACGTCGACTCCGACTACCAGCTGGGCACGCCCGAGCTGCACATCACCCCGGATCGCGCGCGCGCGGCCGACCTGGGCGTGCCCATGCAGGCGGTCGCCACCGGGCTGAACGCGCTCGTCGGCGGCCTCCGCATCGGCAAGTACTCCTCGGGCGGCCGGCGCGTCGACGTGCGCGTCAAGCTGCTTGCCGACCAGCGCTCGCGCCCCGAGGATCTCGATCGCCTGCAGGTGCGCAGCACCAGCGGCAACCTGGTGCCGCTGTCGACGCTGGTGAGCCAGGTCGAGAAGCCGGCGCTGCAGGGCATCACGCGCAAGGACCGCGAGCGCGCCATCACGATCTTCGCCAATGTGGCGCCCGGCCACGCGCAGCAGGAAGCGCTCACCTACGTCAAGGAGCTGGGCCGCGAGCTGCCGCCCGGCTACCACGCGGTGCCCAGTGGGGCGAGCGTGGCCTTCGAGGAGGCCTTCTCGAGCATGTGGTTCGCGCTCGGCCTGGGCGTCGTGCTCGCCTACATGGTGCTGGCGTCGCAGTTCAACTCGTTCTTGCACCCGGTCACCGTGCTCATCATCCTGCCGCTCTCGATCGCGGGCGCCCTGTTCGCGCTCAGCATCGGCGACAAGACGCTCTCGATCTTCAGCGGCATCGGCCTGCTCCTGCTCATGGGCATCGTGAAGAAGAACTCGATCATCCTGGTCGACTACGCGAACCAGGTGCGCGCGGAAGAGAAGCTCACCGCGCGCGAGGCCATGAGCAAGGCCGGCCCGGTGCGCCTGCGGCCCATCCTGATGACCTCGTTCGCGACCATGGCCGCGGCCCTGCCCGCCGCGCTCGCGCTCGGCTCAGGCTCCGAGCTGCGCGCGCCCATGGCCATCGCCGTCATCGGCGGCCTGGTGGTGTCGACCCTGCTGAGTCTCTTCGTGGTGCCTTCCTTCTACGTCGTGGCCGACGGCCTCCTGCAGCGGCTCACGCGCCGGCGCGAGCGCACTCCGGGACCCGAGCCCACGCTGTCCACGGACGCCACGCCTTGAACCTTCGTCGACGCGGCACTCTGGCGGCGCTCACCGCGCTCGCCCTCGCGCTCCTGGCGCCCGGGATCGCGGCGGCCCAGGTCGAAGGCGGCGCGCGCAAGGACGACCCGCCCGCCGCCGAGCCGCCCAGGCCGCCGCAGCTCACTCAGCCGCCCGTGCTCATCGAGAGCGTGGCACCCGAGTACCCGCCCGAGGCGCTCGCCATCGGCCTGACCGCCGACGTGACCATGCGCATCGCGGTCGACGCGACCGGCGCGGTGACGAAAGCCGAGGTGGTCAAGCCGGTCGGCCACGGCTTCGACGAGGCCGCGATCGCCGCCGCGCTGAAGTACCGCTTCAAGCCGGCCGAGTGGGACGGCAAGCCCGGGCCCATCAACGTCGAGACCACGATCCACTTCACCCTGGTCGAGGCGCCGGTGATCGAGCCGCTGCCCGAGCCGGGCGTGGGCGGCCCGGCGGCGCCGGTCAAGGCGGGCAAGCTCACCGGTGTCGTGAAGGAGCGCGGCACGCGCAAGCTGCTCTCCGGCGTCGCGGTGGTGATCCAGGGCCCGAACCTCGAGGCCTTCACCGACGCCGAAGGCCGCTTCAGCTTCGACGCGGTGCCCGAGGGCGAGTACCGCGTGCTCGCCGTGCTGTCGGGCTACGACCGCTTCGAGGTCGGCATCGGCGTCGCACAGGGCGAGGAGGCCGCGGCCACGCTTTACCTGCGCCCGACCGGCGGCAACCCCTACGAGACCACGGTCGAGCTCGAGAAGGAGAAGCTCGAGGTCACCCGCCGCACCATCGACCGCCGGCAGATGACCAGCGTGCCCGGCACCTTCGGCGACCCGCTGCGCGTGATCCAGAACCTGCCCGGCATGGCGCGCTCGCCCTACGTGCTCGGCCTCCTGCTCATTCGCGGCTCGGGCGTCGACGACTCGGGCGTGTACGTCGACGGCCACGAGGTGCCGCTCCTGTACCACTTCCTGGGCGGGCCCTCGATCCTGAACCCCGAGTTCCTCGACACCATCGATCTGTACCCGGGCGGCTTCCCGTCGCGCTTCGGCCGCAACATCGGCGGCGTGATCGACGTGACCTCGCGCGCGCCCAAGCACGACGGCATCCACGGCTCGGCCGACATCGATCTCATCGACTCGTCGGTGTACCTGCGCGCGCCGCTGGGCAAGAAGGTCGCGTTCGCGTTCGCGGCGCGGCGCTCGTACATCGACGCGCTCCTGCCCTTCTTCTTGCCCGAGCCCGACGCCGGCGAGCAGCTCGTGGTCGTGCCGGTGTACTGGGACTACCAGGCGCGCCTCGACGTCGACCTGCCCGGCGTCGACACGCTCAGCTTCATGTTCTTCGGCTCCGACGACGAGCTCGACGTGCTGCAGTCCGACGCCGAGGAGACCTTCAACCTCAACACCCACATCGGCTTCAACCGCGTGCGCGCGACCTACGCGACCAAGATCGGCGCCGGCGACGGCCTGCGCCTCACCATCTCGCCGACCTACGGCAAGGACGTGGTCAGCTTCGACGGCGGCGAGTTCACCGCCATCTCAGCCACGCAGACGGTCTTCGGGCTGCGCGAGCGCGTGGTCGGCGAGCTGACCCCGTGGCTGCGGCTCGACACCGGCCTCGACCTCGAGTACCGCATCAACAGCTACAAGTTGCGCCTGCCCATCGCCGATGACATCCCCGAGTTCGGCAACGAGGTCGACGTGCCGCCCGAGACCTTCGAGCGGCAGGTCGACAGCTACGGCCTGGGCGCGTGGATCGAGCTCGCGCTCGACCTCGGCCACGCCGTGAGGCTCATCCCGGGCGTGCGCATGGACACCTACCTGCTCGCGGGCGAGCCGCGCATCTCCTTCGACCCGCGCCTGGTGGCGCGCTGGCAGGCCGACCCGAGGATGGCCTACAAGGCCTACGCGGGGATCTTCCACCAGGCGCCCTCGGCGGAGGGCTTCGACGCCGAGTTCGGCAACCCCGACCTCGAGCTCGAGTACGCCGTGCACACCGGCATCGGCGCCGAGCGCAGGCTGACGCGCGCGCTCACCCTCGAGGGCGAGGCCTACTACGTGGGCCGGCGCAACCAGGCCACCTTCGTGCCCCACGTGATCCGGCACCCCGACGGCTCGATCTCGCCCATCGGCTTCGCCAACGAGGCCACCGGCTTCACCTACGGCCTCGAGATGCTCCTGCGCCACGAGGTCACCAAGAACTTCTACGGCTGGCTCAGCTACACGCTGTCGCGCTCGGAGCAGCGCCGGCGCCCCGGCTTCGACTCGATCCCGACCAACTTCGACCAGACCCACAACTTCATCCTGGTCGCCAGCTACCGCACCGACGGCGGCTGGGAGCTGGGCGCGCGCATGCGCGGCGTCAGCGGCTCGCCCAAGACGCCCACCGAGGGCGCCACCTACGACGCCGACGACGACGACTACCGCCCGCTCAGGCCCGAGCGGCGCAGCGAGCGCGGCCCGTTCTTCCACCAGCTCGACCTGCGCGCCGAGAAGACCTGGCTGTTCGACACCTGGTCGATCGCGGTCTACCTCGACATCCTGAACGTCTACAACGCCGAGAACCCCGAGGCCACGCAGTACGACTACCGCTACCGGAACAGCGCCTCGGTGCGCGGCGTGCCGTTCGTCCCGACGATCGGAGTGAAGGGCCAATGGTGAGGAACGCCATGATGGCCGCGCTCGCGGCGCTCGCGGCGGCGGGCTGCTCGACCGGCTTCGAGGATCCGACGATCGCGATCGACCTGCGCGTGCTGGCGATCGAGGCGGATCACCCCGAGCTGGTGCTCGACTTCGATCCCGAGGATCCCATCGGCCTGGCGCTGCAGCTGCAGGACAACCCGATCACCCTGCGCGTCCTGGTCGTCGATCCGGGGGCGGCGCGCCGCCTCGAGTGGGACATGATCGCCTGCCCGCCCGACGGTTCGCTGCGCTGCCAGCCCGAGGAGCCGCAGAATGCCATCGGCGCGGGCATCGTCGAGGATCCCGAGGTCGCGTTCGATCCGCCCACCGGCACGTACGTGGTCGGGCTCGACGTGCTCGAGGCCTCGGTGCGCGCCGACAACCTGGCCGGCTTCGGCGGCGTGGTCGTGCAGGTGCAGCTGCGCATCTGGCCGGAGGGCGCGGACCCGGCCACGGCGATCTACGCGTCCAAGCGCCTGGTGATCGCGCCGCGCGAGCCGGCCGAGCGGGTTGCCAACGTCAACCCGACCATGGCCGCGGTGACCATCGACGCGGATCCCGCGGCGATGCTCGCGCCCGGTCGCTGCGCCGATCCCGCGACCCTGCCGCTCGTGGTGACACCGGCCCAGCGCATCGAGCTCCTGCCGGTCGAGCCGGAGGGTGTGCGCGAGACCTACGTGCTGCCCACGTTCGACGGCGACGTGCGCACGATCACCGAGAACCTCCGCTACTCCTTCTTCGCCACCGCGGGCGGCTGGACCTCGGGTCAGACCGGCGGCCCCATCGACGCCTTTGGCAACGTGCCCACGCTCGAGTCCACGTGGGCCGCGCCCCAGGACGCGGGCGACGTCAGCCTGTGGATCGTGCAGCGCGACGAGCGCGGCGGCCTGTCCTGGCAGGAGTTCTGCGTCCGCGTCGCGATCTGAAGCATCCGACCGTCATGCCGAGCAAACCGAGAGCGCCCGCGCGTCCGCCCCAGAAGCCCGCGAAGGCGCCACCCTGGCAGCGCAAGCCGCCGAAGACCGGGAAGCCCCGGCAGCAGCTCACCCCCGCGCAGCTGGAAGAGGCGCGGGCGCGCGCTGCGGCCGCCGGCCGCCCCTACCCGAACCTCGTCGACAACCTCGCGGTGTTGCGGAAACGGTGACCCTCGAGTGAGCTCCGCCGCGCTCCCGCCGCCTCCGCCGCCTCCGCCGCTCGCGCCGCCCGCGCGCATCGTTCGCCACACCGCGGCGCAGCGGATGCTGGTCGGCCGCTCGGGCGCGACGGTCGCCGCGTGGCGTGCCCTGGCCGCCGAGCCCGACGAACCGCGCGCGCGCGCGACCATCGCCGCGCGGCTGCCGACGCTCGCGGCGCGGCTGTGGCGCTCGCCGTACGGGCGCGCCACGCTGCACGCGGTCGGGCTCTCGCCGCGCGACCTGGAGGCCTGCACGGATCCCGACGCGCTCGCGGCCTTCCCGACGCTCGACCGCGCCACGCTGGCCGCGCACGCCGACGAGCTGGCCGCGTTCGCCGACGGCGACGGCGCGGTGATCGTGAAGAGCTCGGGCACCACCGGCGACCCGGTGCGCGTGGTCAAGGACCACTGGGACTCGCTGGTCATGTGGGCCGCGCTCGACCACTGGCTGGGCGTCTTGGGCGTCTTGCTGCCGGCGCGCCCGCGCGTCGTGCTGCTCGACGCGCTGCCCGGCGGGCTCGAGTACTCGGTGCGCCTGCGCCTGGTCGGCGACGGCCGCGGCGCGCTGCACCGGGTGAGCACGGGCGGCGCGCGCGCGGCGGCACGACTGGCGCGCGTGCAGCCCGCGGTGCTGTTCTCGGATCCCGACGGGCTGCACTGGCTCGCGGGCGGCGGCGCGGCCCCGGTGCCCGCGCCGCGGCTCGTGCTCACCTCGGCGCAGCGCTTCGCGCCGGCGCAGCGCGCGGCCTTCGCCGCCGCGATCCCCGGCGTCCCGGTGATCAACTACTACGCCACCACCGAGACCGGGCCGATCGCGTGGGAGTGCCTGGCCGCGCCCGAGCGCTTCCACGTGCTCGCGCCCGAGGTCTGGGTCGAAAGCCTGGAGGGCGAGCTGGTGGTCACCCGCCTGCGCGACAGCGTGCTGCCGCTCCTGCGCTACCGCACCGGCGACGCCGGGGACGTCGAGCGCGAGGCGGCACGCGGCTGCGCCTGCGGCTTCCACGGCTGGAGCATCGTGGGCTTCGGCGGCCGGCGCGCGTGCTGGTTCGTCACGCCGGGCGGGCGCAGCGTCGACGCGTGGAGTCTGGCGTGGCTGTTCAAGCACCACCCGCTGCGCGGGTTTCGCCTGCTGCAGGTGGCCCCGGCGTCGTTCGAGCTGACCCTCGACGACGACGCGAGCGCCACGCCGGCGCTGCTCGCGCAGCTGCGCGACGCGCTGGTCGTGCAGGGCTGGCCGCGCCAGACGCTGCGCGTGTCGGTCGTCGTCGAGGCAAGCGCGGCTGCGGGCGCCGGCACCGCCGCGCCGCCGCTCAAGCCGGAGCCGTTCGCGCGCCGAGCGTTCTGACCAGCGGCACCTGCCGGTGCGGCTCCCACGGCCCGCCCGCGCCCAGGCAGTGCCGGCACGACGCGAGCGGCGCGTCGCGCTCGAGGTAGCTGAGCACGCGGCCGAGCAGCGCGCGCGGCTCGGCGTCGAGCTCGACGCCGTCGAGCTCCGCGAGCCCCGCCGCCGCGCCGACCTGCTCGAGGTGCGGCGGCCGCGTGCACGCGTAGAAGCGGCCACGGTAGAGCATGTGGCAGCGGTGACGCAGCCAGCACGCGGCGAAGGTCGCGTGCGTCACGGGGTCCTCCTGCTCGCCCGCCGCGTCCAGCACCTGGAAGCGATCGATCCGCTTCTCCACCAGGCTCACGCCGTGGCTCGCGCAGCGCGCGCGCACCAGCTCCACGGTGCGCGCCGGCAGCGGCGCCGACGCGTAGATCGACAGCGTCATCCGATCGAGCGCGCGCCAGAACGCATCGGGCAGGCCGGGCGCGAGCAGCCCGTTGGTCGTGATCGAGACCACGGGCGCGATCCCCGAGGCGCGCACGGCCTCGGCGATGGCGACGATCTCCGGGTGCAGGAGCGGCTCGCCGCCGGTCAGCTTGAACACACTCGGCCGCAGCACCGCCGCCGCGCGCGCCAGATCGTCGCGCAGCGCGGCTACATCGACGAATCGCTCGGCCAGCTCGGGTGAGCGCGTGCAGCAGCACGCGCAGCGAAGGTTGCAGTGATCGACCAGGTGCGTCTCCAGTGACCAGGTCGTCACGCGGCCTTCGTTGACTTCGTAGCGCACCTCGCCCGAAACTATACGCCGTGAAGGCTGAAGCGATGGGGCTCGCCGACGTCAGCGTGGCCGCGGACCTGATGGTGCGGCTCGACGGCGCGACCCGTGCGCTCGCCGACGCCGGCGCGGCCTGCGTGCTGAGCGGCGGCCTCGACTCGGCCATGCTGGTCGCGCTGCTCGCGCGCGCCGGCCGGCTCACCGCGGCGTACACCCTGGCCGCCGACTCCGACGACGACGCCGAGCTGACCCGCGCGTTCGCCAGCGCCGCGCACGCCGGCGTGGCGCGCCACCGCGTGGTCACGGTCAGCGACGAACGCCTGGCCGAGCGCTTCGCCGACGCGGTACGTGCCATCCGCGCGCCGGTGATCAACGGCAAGGCGGTCGCGACGTTTCTCCTGCTCGAGGCGCTGCACGGCGCCGGCGAGCGCCGCTTCCTGTCCGGGCTGGGCGCCGACGAGGTGCTCGTCGGCGACGCGGTCGGCCAGGCGTGCTGGTGCCACACGCTCGACGACGACGCCGCGCTCGCGGCGACGCTCGAGCAAGCGCCGGCGGCGGCGCGCGCACCGCTGCGCGCCTTCGAGGACGTCCTGCCCACGCTCACGCTGCCGCCCACGGTCAACGCCGCGGCCACGCTCGGCCTGCACGCCGGCCTGCCCTACCTGGAGGCGCGCGTCGTCGACTGGGCTCGCACCCAGCCGCTCGATGTGCTCGAGCGCAACGGGCTGGGCAAGTGGCCGCTCCGCTCCGCGGCGCGCGGCCTGGTGCCCGAGTCGCTGCGCCTCTTGCCCAAGGCGCCGCGGCTCGCGCCGCCCGCCGGGGGCGCTCGCGCGCGCGGCCTGTGGTCGGATCTGCTCGCCGCGTGGCTGGCGCCCGCGCGGGTGGCGCGGCTCGCCGCGCCCACGCTCGATCCCGATCGCGTCACCGCGCTGCGCGATCAGCACGCGGCGCTCGACCACCGCGATCGCGAGCTCCCGCGCCTCGATCGCGTGCTGCTCGGCGTCGCGTCGCGCGTGGTGCTCGCCGAGGCGGTGGCCGAGAGCACCCCATGCGCGTGAAGCTCGCCGAGGGCACTCCATGCGCGTGATGCTGGTGACCTCGCCCGAGAAGGGCCACACGAACCCGATGGTGGGCGTGGCGCAGTGGCTGGTCCGTGACGGCCACCAGGTCGGCTGGCTGTGCCTGCCCGAGCCGGTGCCGGCGCTCGCCCAGGCCGCCGGCGTCCAGGTGCTCGCGGCGCACCTGCCGGCGCACGCGCCGTCGCCCGGCCCCGCGCTGGTCACCGGCGGCGAGGCGCTCGCGCGCCTGGTCCGCGACGAGGTCGCGCTCGGCGCCTGGATCCGCACGCTCCTGCTCGACCTGGTGCCCGGACAGATCGAGCCGGTGCGCGCGGTCGTGCGCGAGTTCCGCCCCGACGTGATCGCGCTCGACGGCATGCAGTACGCCGCGGTGCTCGCGGCGCACCTCGAGCGCGTGCCCTTCGCGGGCGTGTCGTCGGCGCTCACGCTGCTCGAGCCCGCGGACGTCCAGTCGGCGCTGCTGCGCCACGTGCGCGCGCTGGCGACCGATCGCGCCGAGCTGTTCGCGCGCCACGGCCTGCGCTGCTCGTTCCGCACCTGCGAGGCGCTGTCGCCCGTGCTGAACACGATCTTCGCAACCCGCGCGCTGGTCGGCAACGACGCCGACGTGCCGCCCGCGACCTTCCTGGTCGGGCCGTCGACGCCGCCCGGGCCGCGCGGCGACGAGACCGACTTCCCCTGGGACCGGCTGGTGGCCGGGCGTCCGCTCGTCTACCTGTCGTTCGGCAGCCAGATCTCTTGGCAACCGCAGATCTTCGCGCGCGTCGCCGAGGCGGTCGCGCCGCTCCACGCGCAGCTGGTGGTCAGCGCGGGCGAGCTGGCCGAACCCGGGCGCATGACCCTGGCGGGCGACCCGATCGTCGTGGGCTACGCGCCGCAGCGCGCGCTGCTGGCGCGCGCGGCCGCGCTGGTCACGCACGGTGGCGCCAACTCGGTCATGGAGTCGCTGGCGGCGGGCGTGCCGCTCGGTCTCAGCCCGGTCTGCAACGATCAACCCGTGCAGGCGCACTTCGTGACGCGCGCGGGCGCCGGGATCGTGCTGGACCTCGAGCACGCCAGCGTCACCGAGGTGCGCGCGGCGGTCGCGCAGCTCATCTTACCGGGCGGCGCGTTCGCGGCGCGGGCGCGCGCGATCGCGGAGGACTACGCACGGCACGATGGCGCGCGCGAGACGGCACGGCGCGTGGCCGCGCTGGGCATGGGGACAGCGTGAGCGGCGAAGGCGAGGGCAACGGCAGGAACGCGGGCGGCGGCCGGGGCGCGGGCGACGAAGACGACGACGACAGCGACGGCGGCGGCGCCACCGGCCGACGCTGGCGGCTGTCGCGGGTGCGCCGCGACGGCGTCGAGTCGATCCCGGTCTGGAACCTGCCGCTCGCCGATGGACGCCTCTTCTGGGAGATCGCCGGCGCGCCCTTCGTCGAGGCCATGCGCCTGCGCGGCGTCGCCGACGTGCTGATCGCGCGCGACATCGCGGCCGCGGTCGCCGACGCGGCGGTGCGCCTGCACGCGCGCCACCACTTCGAGCGCATCTGGATCACCGGCGGGCTGACGCGCATGCCCGGCTTCGATACCGCCGTGATCAGCGCGCTGGCGGACGCGCCGTTCAAGCCGCGGCTCTCCGAGGCGGGCGCGTTCGCCGGCGAGGCCGGCGGGCGCGACGTGCTCGCCGCGTTCGACCAGCCCGGCGGCGTGGTCGCCGATGTGGGCCAGACGTCGATCAAGGTGTCGGTGCTGCATGCGCCGGCGGCGCCGGGGACACCGCCCGCACCGCCCGCGCCCGCGTATCGCATCCTGCGCGCGCGCCACCTCGACGAGCTGCCGCGCCGCTTCATCGGCGCGGCCCAGGTCACGCCCGCCGGCGCGCGCGCCGTCGTGGAGCACGCGGCGCCCTGGATCGCCGAGGCCGTGCTCGACGCGCTCGAGGCCGCCGCGCCGCTCTCGGTGCCCCCGGCGCTCGTGCTCGCGCTGCCCTGCCCCATCGCCGACGATCTCACGCTCGGCGCGTGCACCTACGGCTGGGAGCGCGACGCCTCGCTGGTGCCGCGCATCGCCACCGCGCTCGACCAGGCCGGCGCGTTCGAGGGCGCGATGCGGGTCTCGGTGCTGGTGCTGAACGACGCCGAGCTGGCCGCGCTCTCGGCGCCTTCCGGTGCGCTGACGCTCGCGCTCACGCTCGGCTTCGGCCCGGGCGCGGCGCTCGTCCAGCTGTAGCCGGCTGCAGCAGGCGCTGGTCCTCGCTCGGCCGGCGCTAGTCCTCGTCGTCCGGCCAGCCCTCGGCCCAGGCCGGCATCGGCCGCGGCGCGACCTTGACCCAGACCTCGCCGTCGCGATCCTCGACCTCGAAGACCTGCGCGCAGCCCTCGTAGCCGACGCGCCCGCAGCCGCTCACCAGGCTGTACTCCCAGCCGTGGTCCAGGCAGGCCACGTAACCGTCGTGCTCGACGATGCCCACGGCCAGGGACGAGCCTCGGTGCGGGCAGCGATCGTCGATGGCGTGGACGCGCTCGCGCCACCAGATCAGCGCGACCCAGCGCTCGGCGAGCTTCACGCGCATGCCCCGAGCGGTCTCGACCTCGGTGCGCGACGCGGCGCGGTACCACGCAGCCGGCGCGGCCGGCGCGAGGACGTCGTTCACGACCGGCAGCGGCGCGCCCGGACGCTTCGGCGTCTCGTCGTCGGTGCCGTCGCCGCTCACGGCGTGAACGCCTCGACCGTGGCCACGGCGCCGAACGCCATCTCGGTGGCGCCGCCCGGCACGTAGAGCGAGGCCCCCAGGCCGGCCGCGCCGGTGCCGTGGCGCGGCGTACGCATCGGCTCGAGCGCGGTCCAGGTGTCGGCGACCGGGTCGTAGGCCTCGTTCTGCGCGAACACGCCCGACGCGGCGGCCGCGTTGCCCTCGCCGCCGACGACCAGGATCCGCCCGCCGACGACGCCCGCGGCAGCGCCGCCGCGCGCGGTGGTCATCGGATGCCTGGGCGCCCACGTGCCCAGCGTCGGATCGTAGGCGTCGACCTCGCCAGAGAGCGCCGTGATGCTGCCCGAGCGCCCGCCGATCGCGTAGAACACGCCGTCCACGGCCGCGCCGACCAGGTGGTTGCGCGCGCTCGGCAGCTCGGGCAGCTCGCTCCACACGCCCGCGCCCGCGGTCTCGTAGGTCGAGGCCGTGGCGACCGTGGCGCCGCCGTTCTGCCCGCCGGCCACGTAGATCACCGACCCGATCGCCGCCACCGCCGCCGAGCCGCGCTCGCTGCCCGCGGGCATGGGTGTGCCCTGCGACCAGCCGTCTGCAGCCGGATCGTAGACGTACACCTCGGGGTGCGCGACGAAGCCTGAGCCCGACAGGCAGCCGAGCACGTACAGCTTGCCGCCCACCGCCGCGGCGTTGCAGTGGTGGCGCGCCGCGGGCAGCGCGGCGACCGCGCGCCAGCTGTCGGTGACCGGATCGTAGGCCGCGACCGCGCTGCTCACCACGATGCTGGCGTCGAAGCCGCCCAGCACGTAGATCTCGCCGCCCAGCTCGACGACCGCGGTCTCCTGACGCGGCCCGCCCACGAGCGGCGCGAGCCCGCGCCAGCCCGACGCGGGATCCGCATCGGGCACCTCGCCGACCGCTGCGTCAGCGGTCAAGCCCGGGTCACCATCGTCACATCCAGCGAGCGCGGCGAGCGCGGCGACCGCCAGCGTCCTTCCCACCATGCTCGCAGTCTACTACTCCACGCAGGCGGGTGCCGGCAGCGGCGTGCCGCCCGGCTTGAAGCGGTCGCTGGCGTGCGCCGCGCCGACCATGAGCTCGAGCCCGTCGGGCAGGGTGCCGCCCCACAGCGTCGACTCGGCCCAGCACGACAGCCACACGCCCGTCCACACCGGCGCGTCACCGACGCACTCGCTGCGCCGTGCCGTGGCCCGACGGGCCAGCTCGCCGCTCGCGAGCTGCGCCGCGCGCTCGGCGACTGCAGCCGCGACGCCGTCCTCGTACCAGGTGCGCGGCGGCTCGGAGAGCGGATCCTCGCCCAGCCCGGCCGCGTCCACGCCCGGGTGCTGCTCGTCGGTGACGACCAGCTCGCCCGACGCCTGCTGGGTCGCGCCACCGACCAGCGATAGCTCGGCGACCCAGCGCGCGATGAAGCGGTGCTTGCGCACCACGTAGGTGCGCTCCTCGAAGACCGGCTCCTCGATGATCGCCTGGGTGCCGGCCAGCTCGGCGCGCGCGTCGGTCAGCTCCTGCTGCCGGCGCGCCAGGATGTTCTTCGCGCCCTCGGCCTCGTTGCACGCCTGCTCCTTGGCGTCGCGCTCGGGGCAGCTCTCGCAGGCCTGGGCGCGCGCGTGCGTGGCCTCGGCGGCGCGGCAGCGCGCGTCGCGATCCGCGGTGTCCTGCTCGACCTCGCGCACGCTGCCCTCGGCGCGGTCGACGCGCTCGCGCGCCGACGCGAAGCGCGGGTTCTCGAAGCGGTTGGTGCCCGACTGGAAGCGCACGCTGCGGCGCTCCTCGTCGACGCGCTGCTCGGGCGCGGCGATGCGCACGGTCACGCCCAGCGACAGCGGCGCGCGCAGCGCGGCGTTGCCGACCCCGGCGCCCGGACCCTCGGCGCCGACCGAGGCGCGCGCGGCGCGACAGACCGCGCGCGGCCCGAGCACCTGCGCGGTGCGCGCGCAGATCGAGGTCATGACCGGCGACGAGCCGGCGTTGCCCGGGCCGCTCACGCCCAGCGACATCTCCACCGGCAGCGCCGCGCCGGCCAGGAAGTCCCGCCGCGCCTGCTCGACGCGACGGTCGGCCTCGCCGCTACGGTCCAGGCAGGCCGCCGCCGACCACAGCACCAGCTGCGCGCCCGCGTGCTCGCGCGTCGAACCGAGCGCGGCCAGATCGACGAACACCGCACCGGCGCGCGCGGCGGCGTTCACGAACAGCTTCTCGTAGCCGGCGGTGCCGACCTCGGCGCGCAAGGACAGCATGCAGCGAACCAGCTGTACGGCTTCCTCGGGCCTGGTGTTGGGCGCGGCCAGGCAGCGGTCGGCGTGGGCGCGGCCGGCGACGTCGGCGAGGCGCACCAGCTCGGGGTCGGCGGGCAGGAGCGCGCGCGCGGGCGCGAGCTCGGCCAGGCAGCGGCGCACGTCGGGCTTGCCGGGCTTGCCGGCCGCGTCGACCGGCTCGCACACCGGCCGCGCCGCGACCAGCCGCTGATCGACGGCCTGGCGCGCGAACAGCTCGCCCTGCTGGCAGCTCTTCTTGTCGTTCGGCTGGGCCTGGCAGGCGGCCCGGTACGCGTTGGCCGCGCCGGCGAGATCGCCGCGCTTCTTGGCCTGCTCGGCGTCGCGCAGCGCGTCGCGGTGGGCGACGTTCACGGTGCTGCCGCAGGCGGCGGTGGCGAGCGTGGCGGCCAGCGCGGACGTGGTCAAGAGGGCGTGGGATAGCTTACGGAGCGCGGGTCGCATGTCGTTTCGACCTTCCTTCATCAGGCGCCATTCATTACACCATTCAGGATGTCCGCGTCCTCCATGAGACACGTCACGGTCGATCGCACCACGCATGGGCCGTTCGAGCGCCTGTCGCTGTCGCACGCGACCGCAGACGGCCGCGCGCAGCACTCGGTGTACCGGCTGGGCACCACGCTCTTCGACACCGGTGGGACGCTGGTCACGGAAGCCCTGCTGGGCGCGCTCGCCGAGCGGCCGCCCGAGCGCATCGTGCTCACCCACCAGCACGAGGACCACGTCGGCAACATCGGCGCCATCCGCAGGGCTTTCGGGCACATCCCGGTGCACGCGCCGCGCGCGCACATCCCGATCATCGCCGCCACGGCGCGCGTGCCCGAGTACCGCGCGCGCTTCTGGGGCCACCCCGAGCCGACGCCCGCGGCCGAGCTCATCCCCTACGATCCCGGCGACGTCTTCGAGGCCGCGGGTGTGACGCTCGACACGGAGCTGACCCCCGGGCACACGCCGCACCACGTTGCGCTGGTCGCGCGCGTGGGCGAGGACGTCTTCGCCTTGACCGGCGACCTGTACACGTCGCGGCCGCTCGAGGCCTGGTACGAGTCGGCGACCGACGACATGGCCGCGTCGCTGCGGCGGCTCGCGCGCCACGGCGACGCGCTACGCGTGCTGCCCACGCACGGCCGCGACAAGCGCGACGGCGCGGCCGTGCTCGGCGCGATGGCCGACTGGCTCGATCGCGAGGCCGAGGCCGTCCACGCCGACGCGGCCCGGCTCGGCCTGGGCGCGCAGGACGTGCGCGCGCTCGCTGCCGAGCGCTACGCCGCGCTCGGACCCGATCTGAGCGACGTCTTCTCGGGCGGCGAGATCTCGCGCGCTGCGTTCGTGCGCTCGGTGCTCGCGCCGGTGCGCGAGCTGCCGGCGACGGCGCCGTAGGCGGCGGCGTTCGTGCGCCGCTCGGCGTACCGCTAGTGTCCGGCGGGACGCGCGGCGCCGTCGGCGGCGAGCATGCGCTTGATGGGCCCGGCGAGCAGGTAGAGCAGGACGCCGGCGATCACCGCGACCACCGACAGCGTGGTGAACAGGCTCTGCAGCGAGGCGTTGGCGGCGAGGCCGGCCGAGATGCCGGCGACGAAGCTGCCGATCGACGTGCCCAGGAACCAGATGCCCATGACCATGCTGCCCATGCGCGCGGGCGCCAGCTTGCTCATCGAGCTGAGGCCGACGGGCGAGAGGCACAGCTCGGCGCAGGTGTGGACCAGGTAGAGCGTCATGAGCCACGCCGGGCTGACGCGGACGCCACCTTTGGCGAAGTTGGCCGCGACCACCAGCACCATCAGACCACCGGCGACCATGAACATCGCGGCGCCGAACTTGGCCGGCGACGACGGCTCCTTGCCCTGCTTGCCGAAGTACAGCCACACCGCCGCGAAGACCGGCGCGAGCACGATCACGAAGATCGGGTTCAGCGACTGGAACCAGCTCGACGGGAAGTCCATGCCCAGGAACGTGGTCGCGGTGTTGTTCTCGGCGAACGAGCTGAGCGTCGAGGCCGCCTGGTCGAAGCAGGCGAAGAAGATCGCGGCGCCGATGAACAGCACCAGGATGACCTTCATCCGGTTGCGCTCTTCCTTCGACTCCGCCGACTGGAACAGCTTGATGAACAGCACGATCGACATGACGGTCAGGATGGCGCCCATGCCCAGCTCGACCGAGTGCGGCGACAGCG
Organism: Haliangiales bacterium; assembly: GCA_046595695.1. Classification (GTDB taxonomy): domain Bacteria; phylum Myxococcota_A; class Polyangia; order Haliangiales; family SHYZ01; genus JBKJOI01. Next base: position 17,089 of record JBKJOI010000456.1, read on the forward strand.
AGATCACGCCAACCGAGGCGAGCAGCAGCACCAGCATGGGCATTCCGAGCACGGCACCCGCGATCAGGCCCAGGGTACGGCGGCGACGCGCGGCGTCGGCGGCGTCGGCGGCGGGCGCCACGATCAGACCCGCCTGACCCAGGTGCCGCTTGCCGAACACGTACTGCAGGAGGCCCAGGCCCATGCCGACCGCAGCGAGCGCAAAGGCGAAGTGCCACGACGAGGTCGGCGAGATGCCCGCGCTCTTGAGGACGTCCCGGAAGGTGTCGCTCTGCGCGACGTAACCGCAGATCAGCGGCGCGACGAACGCACCCAGGTTGATGCCCATGTAGAAGATCGAGTAGCCCGAGTCGCGGCGGATGTCCTCGCGCGTGTAGAGCTGGCCGACCATGGTGCTGATGTTGGGCTTGAGGAGGCCCGTGCCCAGCGCGATGAGCGAGAGGCCGATGAAGAAGGTGAGCTCGGAGGGGATCGCCAGGCAGATATGGCCGCTCATGATGAGCAGGCCGCCGGTGAACACCGCCTTGCGCGCACCCAGGAACTTGTCGGCGATCCAGCCGCCGGGCAGCGACAGCAGGTACACGCTCGACAGGTAGACGCCCAGCACCACCCCGGCCTTCTTCGCGTCGAAGCCGAGGCCGCCTTCCATGGCGGTCTTGGTCATGAAGATCATGAGCAGCGCGCGTAGACCGTAGAAGCTGAAGCGCTCCCACATCTCGGTGAAGAAGAGCGTGGAGAGGCCACGTGGGTGGCCGAAGAAGCTGCGGTCGTTTCCCGCCGCGCCGGCGGCGGGCGTCAAGGGAGGCGTATCGGTTGGCATCGAGCGAGGAACCTACACCGCCCCCATGCCCTGGCCAATAGCTTCGGCTGTCCGGGCGACGGTTCGCGGGCTTCCCGCGAACCCGCCGGGCAACCCAGGTTACGCCGCGGTGCGTCAGCGACGGGCGGCCAGCGCCGCGGCCGGCGCCGCGTCGACGGCGGGCGTCTGCCACTGACTCAGCCGTGGCGACGGCGCAGCCGGAACGTGCGCAAGAGCCAGTAGAGCGCGGGCAGGAGCAAGAGCGCGCCGCTGCCGAGAACCACGAGCACGCCGGCGAGCGTCGCGGGCGGCGCGGCCGCGCCGTGCAGCGTCACGTCGGGCGTGACGAGGTACGGCCGCTGCGCCAGGCCCCAGCCGATCACGATCAGCGCGGCTTGCGCGGCGGCGGCGACGCGCGCGAGCTGGTAGCGGCGCGTGATCAGGGCGACGAACGCGCTGATCGCCGCGGCAGCGGTGACCGCCTGCAGCGGCAGGCTCCACCACGAGCCGAGCAGGCGCGCGCCGAACTCCTCGGCGGCGTGCGTGGCGGTGAGCGCCGCGAGCGCCGCGAAGACGCCGAGCGCCACGCCGGCGGCGAGGGCGCGGCGGCGGAAGTCCTCGCGCAGCGCGGCGTCCTGGGCCTCGTTGGTCAGGTAGACGGCGGCGAGGAAGGCGAACAACACCAGCGCGAACAGGCCGCACATGAACGGGAACGGCGCGAGCCACGAGCGGAAGAACCCGGTGGTGACGACGTCGCCGGCGACGTGGATCTCGCCCGCGGTGATCGCGCCCAGGCACACGCCCAGGAACACCGGCGTCAGGATGCTGGCGACCGCGAACACGCGGCCCCAACGGCGCTGCACCTCGTCGCGGCGGTCGTCGTACTGGCGAAAGATGAACGCGGTGCCGCGCAGCACGATGCCGACCAGCATGATCGTGAGCGGGATGTGCAGCGCCGTGGAGACGACGGCGAAAGCAGCCGGGAAGCCGGTGAACAGCAGCACGACGAGGAGGATGAGCCAGATGTGGTTCACCTCCCAGACCGGGCCGATGACGTCCTCGATGAGCGCGCGCTGCGCGCGCTTGCGCGGCCCGGTGGCGAGCAGATCCCAGACGCCGCCGCCGAAGTCGGCGCCGCCGAGGAGCACGTAGAGGACGAGCGAGCCGAGCATCGCGAGCCCGACTCCCTCGGGGAGGCCGAAGTCGGTCATGTCTTGCCGATCTGACGCCGCAGGATGGCGACGACCGCGACGGTGAGGCCGAGGTAGAGCAGCGTGAAGGTCGCGAACGGCACGATCAGGCCGGGCATGGGCGTCACGGCGTCGGCGGTGCGCAGCACGCCGTAGATCACCCACGGCTGGCGGCCTACCTCGGTCACCGTCCAGCCGGCCTCGATGGCGACGAAGCCGAGCGGCCCGAAGAGCACGAGCGCGCGCAGCAGCCACTTGCTGTCGGGCGGGCCGCGCAGGCCGCGGCGGCGCCCGCGCACGTAGAGGAACACGATCAGCACGGCGAGGCCGGCGGCGGAGAAGCCGATGCCGATCATCACCTGGTGCGCGTAGTGGACGATCGGGCTCGGCCAGTCGGCCTCGGGGAAGTCCTCGAGGCCTTGCACGACCGCGTCCGGGTCGTCGAAGGCGATGAACGAGAGCCCGCCGGGGATCTCGATGGCGAGGGTGGTCTCGCGCGCCTGGGTGTCGACGATGCCGCCGATGCGGAGCGGCGCGCGCGGCCCGGTCTCGAAGTGACCCTCCATGGCCGCGAGCTTCATCGGCTGCAGGCGCGCGACCTGCTGGCCGGCGAAGTGCCCGAGGAGCGGCTGCGCGAGGATCGCCGGGATGGCCATCACCAGCGCGGCGCCGAGCGCCTTGCGGTGGAACGACGCGTTGGCAGCGGCCGGTGAGGACGGGCTCGCGCCTGCGATCGCGCCGCGCCGGAGCAGGATGGCGGCGTGGATGGCCGCGGCGCCCAGCCCGGTGGCCATGTAGGTCGCGAAGGCCATGTGCAGGATCTCGTGCGCGGCGAACGGCGAGCGCATGCCGGCGAGCGCATCGACGCCGGCCAGGCGTCCGGTCACAGGATCGAGGCTGTAGCCGACCGGCGCGTTCATCCACGCGTTCACGAACATGACGAACACCAGCGACGCGAGGCCGGCGAGCGCGACGCCCACGCCGGCCGCGAGGTGCAGGCCCGCGGGCAGCTTGTCGCGGCCGTACAGGTACAGGCCCAGGAAGATGGCCTCGAGGAAGAACGCGAAGCCCTCGAGCGAGAACGGCATGCCGATGATCGCGCCGGCGTGGCGCATGAAGCCGGGAAACAGCAGACCGAGCTCGAACGACAGCACGGTGCCCGAGACCGCACCGACGGCAAAGAAGACCGCGACGCCCTTGGCCCACGCCTTGTTCACCGCGAGCCACTCGGGGTCACGGGTGCGCCGGTACATCACATCGGCCATGACCATGAGCACGGGCATGGCCACGCCGATGGCCGCGAAGATGATGTGGAACGCCAGCGAGAGCGCCATCTGCCCGCGCGCGAAGAGGAGGTCGTCCACGGCAGTGGGATGCTACCAGGCGCGTCGTGCGCGCGCGGCATTTCGCCGCGCGTAGGACACGCATGACGCTCCGACGGCGATGCTAGTCCGCCCGTGCCCGCTGGAACGCCGGCCGTGAGCTGATGCGCTTCCCGTACGCCTGCAGCGTCGTCAGCCCCTCGAGCAGCCCGAGGCCTCGTCCCCAGCCGAGCACGCCGCCGATCAGCACGTCGACCGCCGTGAAGTCAGCACCGAGCATGTACTCCCTGCTCGCCAGGTGCTTCGTCAGCACCTCGGCGACGGCCGCGAACGTCTCGCGTCCCTCCGCGGCGACCTGCGGGATGCGCTTGTCCTCCGCGCGCATCACCGTGTGGTACGAGACCGCGGCGACGGCCGGCTCGAGCTCCACCATCGCGTACACCGACCACTGGTAATAGTGCGCGCGTCCCGCCGTCCCCGGCTTCGGCGCGAGCGCCTTCTCCGGAAACTTGTCCGCCAGGTACAGCACGATCGCGGCCGACTCGAACATCGTGACGTCGCCATCCGTCAACGCGGGCACGTGCCCCAGCGGATGCACCGTCCCCAGATACTCGTCCGTCCGGTTCTGCCTCCCCTTCACATCGACCCGCTCGAGCTCATACGGCACACCCAGCTCCTCGAGCATCCACCTCGCCCTGCCCGCCCTCGTCATCGGCGCGTAATACAGCTTCATCGATCTTACTTTCGGGGACGGTGTTCAGGATCTTACTTTCGGGCCCCGTCCCTCGGCCCTGGCCTGGCGCCGCGCGCATCGCGACGTCCCGAGCAGTCTCGCGCATTTGCGCCCGAAAGTAAGATCCTGACCACCGTCCCCGAAAGTAAAATTGACACGAGTGTCGGAATTACTTTATAGAACTGACGTGTCAGTTCTGCCGGGAAAGCGGACGTATCTGAAGGGCGGGGAGAGGAAGAAGCAGATCCTGGCGATCGCGCGGGATGTGTTCGCGAAGCGGGGCGTGAGGGAAGCGAACGTCGCGGACATCTGCGAGGCGGCGAAGATCGGGCGCGGCACGCTGTACCAGTACTTCGAGAACAAGCAGGACGTGCTCCGGGCCGTGCTCGACGAGGTCTGCGAGAGCATCCAGGAGACGATCGCGAAGCGCGCGCCGCTCGCGACGATGCCCGGGCTGTCGAAGGCGCCGCTCGAGATGATCGTCGAGTTCTGCGCGCGGCGCGTGCGGCAGATGCTCGACATCATCTTCGCCGACGAGGCGACGCTGCGCCTGGTGCTCCGGGACGCGCGCGGCCTGGACGTCGCCGTCGACGATCTGCTCGCGCGCATCGACGCGAGCATGCTCGGCGCCATGGAAGGTGACATGCGCGCCGCGCAGGCCGCGGGGCTCCTGCGCGACGATCTCGACGCGCGCCTCGCCGCGCTGTTCGTGCTCGGCGGCGTCGAGAAGGTCGTCCTCGCCGCGCTCGCCGGCGACGCGCCCGTCGACCTGGACGCCATCGTGCGGGCCACGGTCGAGATCCAGCTCTTCGGTCTGCTCAAGCGCCCTGCGTCCCCTGCCGCACCCGCGTCCCCGTCCACCCACCCGGAGGTCTCCCGATGACGTCGAGGATCAAGTCCTGGCCGCCCTACGCGATGCTCGAGGAGTCCGTCGAGGAGCGCGCCCGCGAGCGCCTCGACAAGCTCGAGCGCCTCTACCATATCGGCCAGGACAACGCCTGGGACGGCCGCGAGACGCTCGCCGCGCTCATCGCCAAGCACGGGCCACCCCGGCTCGATCCGCCGCGCAAGCAGGCGGCGCTCAAGCTGCTCTCGGTGCTCATGTGGGGCGAGCTCGCCGCGTGGGCGATCTCGGCTGACCTCGCCGAGCGCATCGAGGACGTCGAGGCCAAGATGGCCGCGACCTCGCAAGCCCACGACGAGGCGCGCCACTTCTACGTGCTGCGCGACTACCTGCGCGCCACCGGCGAGGAGATCCCCCGCCTCGGCGGCATCTCGCGCCGCCTGCTGACCAACATCCTCAACACCGAGGATCTCGTACACAAGCTGGTCGGCATGCAGCTGCTGGTCGAGTCGAACGCGCTCGGCATCTTCCGCGGCCTGGCCGAGGCCGACGTCGAGCCGGTGCTCACCGAGCTCCTGCCCTACTACGAGCGCGACGAGGCGCGCCACGTCGGCCTCGGCGTCATGTACCTGCCGCGGCTCCTGCGCAAGCTCTCCGACTGGGAGGTCGCGGGCGTCTTCGCCTACCAGATCCGCTGCGTCGCGCTGCTCATGACCGGCGGCAACGCGCTGCGCGAGGACATGACCTGCCTGGGCATGGATCAGCGCAAGACCGCGACCTACACGATGAAGCTGCAGGCCGATATCGTCGCCAGCATGCTGAAGGACGCCGACGTCGGCGCCGACGGTGACCACCCCGAGTCCGGACGCCGCCGCCGCGACGCGATCCGCGGCCTGCTCAACCCGGGCAAGGGTCGCTACAGCAACGACATCCTGGACTTCATACATCCGCCCGAGGGCGTCGAGAACGCGCCCGCGTGGAAGCAGGCCACGCTGCGCTCGTGGACGCGCGCCGGGCAGTTCCTCGACAAGCTCTGGGCGTGACCTTCGTCCCCACGCGCGTGTAGGCTGCGCGCGTGACCCCGCAGCCCCCCGCGCCCGGAGCCGCTAACACCCCGAACACCCCGAACGCCCCGAACGCCTCCGCCGCAGCGCCGCGCCATCGCCTCGCCCTCTTCGCTGGCCTGTTCCTCGTCTCGACCAGCGGCCCGTTCATCGTCATGGCGCAGTTCGGCGCGTTCGCCACGGTGTTCTGGCGCACCGCGCTCGCCGCACCGCTCTTCCTGCTCGTGGCCCGCCGCATCCCGCCCGAGCACCGCGCGCGCGTGGCCGTGGGCTCGCTCCTGCTCGGCGCGCACTTCCTGCTCTGGGTGAAGGCGTTCGACCTGACCGACTTCGCGTCGAACCTGCTGCTGCTGGTCGCGCAGCCGGTGATCGCGGCGCTGCTCGGCACGCGCCTGGGCGAGCCACCGACGTCCCGCACGTGGCTCTCGGTCGCGCTCGCGGTCGGCGGCCTCGCCATCATCGCCGGCGGCGACTTCGCGCTCGGCCCACGCGCGCTGCTCGGCGACGCGATGTGCGTCGTCGGCGGCCTCGCCATCACGCTCTTCTATGTGGTGACGCGCGACGCGCGCGCCGTGACGCCGCTGCCCGCGTTCATGGGCTGGACCTTCGTGGGCGTCGCGCTCCTGTCCTTGCCGTTCATGCTGCTCGACACGCACCCGATCGTCGACTACGCGGCGACGCAGTGGGCGTGGCTGGGCGCGCTCGTGCTGTTCACGACCATGGCCGGCCACGGGCTGATGAACCAGGCGGCGCGCGGCGTGACGCTCTTCGCGCTGAACATCGTCATCGTGCTCGAGCCGGCCATCGCGATCGCCATGGGCGCCCTCCTCTTCGACGCGGGCGCGACGCCGCTGCAGCTCGGCGGCGGCGTGCTGCTCGCCGCTGCCGTGGTCGTCGGGCTCGGCCGAAGGCGCGGCGTCCCCGCGGCCTGAGCTCACCGCCGCCCACTCTCGCCGCGGTCCGCTACGGGCCCTTGGGCTGCTCCACCACGATCTCGGCGTCGAACGTGGCCTTCGTGAGCGACGTGTTGCAGCCGTCGGCGATGGGCACGCCGTCCTCGTCCATGTGCACGAAGGTCGCGTTCTCGAGCTTGCCGGTGACCCGACCCTGGACGCTGGTGAGGGTCAGCGTGCCGCCCGAGGCCATCCAGCCGCTCTGGTCGTTGCCGAATTCGGCCATGATGGCGACGCAGGCGCCGCACGTCTCGGGGTTCGTCTCTTCCCCGGTCAGCGCGAACGTGCCGGTCGTGACCGAGTCGGTGAACACACCCGTTCCCGGCTGCAGGAACAGGACGAAGACATTGGGCGGCGTGTTGCCGGCGAGCTCGGCCGTGCCGAACACCTCGCCATCCGTGGTGAAGGCCTCCATCGTCAGCGCGCCCAGGTCGCCATAGCCGGCCGCCGGCACCAGGCACGGCGCCGGGGCGGCGTCGGGCTGCGGGCCGATCGGACCGGCGTCGGGAGTGCCCACGGCGGCG
>JBKJOI010000500.1:0-14267 GCA_046595695.1 Haliangiales bacterium
GCTTCGGCTACTTCCCCAACCCCGATCTCCACGAGTACGCGGGCTGGCGCCCGGTCGTGGGCGGCACTCCCGCCGACCCCGAGCTCTTCGACGAGGACATCGAGCAGGCGCTCTTCCTGTTCCAGCTCGCCCAGGGTCTCGACGCCACGGGTACGCTCGACGTCGCGACCGCGGCGCTCATGAAGCAGCCGCGCTGCGGCTTCCCCGACTATTACAGGCCCGCAGAGCTCGGGCCCCAGCCAGGGGGCGTCTCCAACTTTGTCACCACCGGCTACAAATGGACCAAGACCAACCTGACCTACTCCTTCTTGAACTTCACGGGTGATCTGCCGAGCGGCAACATCCGCTCGGACATTCGCGGCGCGTTCAACCGCTGGGCCGCCGTGACGCCGCTGCGCTTCACCGAGGTCGGCTCGGGCGGCGACCTGCAGATCGGCTTCTACTATGGCGATCACGGTGACGGCAATCCGTTCGACGCCCAATGGGGCGTGCTCGCGCACGCGTTCTACCCCAGCAACGGCCGTGCGCACTTCGACGATTCCGAGGCCTGGTCGCAGAACGGCTCGGGCATCGATCTGGCGTCGGTCGCCATCCACGAGTTCGGCCACTCGATCGGCCTCAACCACTCCGCCAACCCGAGCGCGGTGATGTACGCGGCGTACACCCAGATCCGCCGCGATCTCACCGACGACGACATCTTCGGCGGCAAGGCCATGTACGGCCACAAGGCCATCGCGTGGTCGTCCGCGGGCCCGATCGGCGGCCGGACCTGCGTGCAGATCCACGAGGGCTCCGATCCGCACACGTGGCAGGACAACTACCTGTGCACGATCAACAACGAAGGCATCCGCTGGAGCAGCGCCGGCGCCATCGGGGGCATGCGCTGCACGCAGATCCACGAAGGCGCCGAGCCCGCCGCGCACACCTGGAACGACAACTTCCTGTGCGTTCCCAACTCGAGCGGCCTGAACTTCTCCTGGTCCACCGCCGGGCCCATCGCCGGCAGGACCTGCACGCAGTGGCACGAGGCCTCGGATCCGCACACGTGGATGGACAACTACCTCTGCTATTGAGCGGTGTTCCCCGCCCCGCTCGAGCCGCCGCCCCGCCTCAGCCGCGTGCGCGCAGCGCCGCGGCCTGCGCCAGCCCGATCGCCAGCGCGTCCAGCTCGGTCGTCTTGTCGTAGAACAGATCGGCGCCGAGCGCTCGACAGTGGCTGCGGTAGCGCGGGTGCGGATCGCTGCCGAACACCACCAGGAGCGCCAGCGGTGCCGCGCCCGCAGCGTGATCAAGACCGCTCTGATCCGGCAGGTGCGGGTCGAGCACGACCGCATCGGGCGTCTGCGTGGCGACTTGCTGCAGCGCTGCCGCCGCCTTTGCGGCCCTGCCGACGACCTCGAGGCCCGCCTCGCGTAGCCGAGCGACGAGCCGGATGCTGATCGCCGCCGAGCTGTCCACGACGAGCACCTTCACCGATGCATCGTGCCGATCCGACCACGTGCGGCCTGGTCGAGCTGGCTCCGTCAGCGACACCCGTAGCGACCTGTGCCTGTGGGACTGAGCCGGATCGTTCCTTACGTGGCGACGCCGGGCGCGCCGATCCGGTAGAGCACGTGCCGCTGCAGGCGATGCCCCTGCGGCACCGCCGGATGATCGAAGTCGCCTTCCAGATCCCGTCGCATGCCAATCCGCTCCATCACCTGCTGCGAGCGACGGTTCGCCGGCACCGTGAGCGCCACGATCTCGCGCAACCCCAGCGGCCCGAAGCCGAACGCCAGCGCCGCCCGGGCGCCCTCGGTCGCGTACCCCACGCCCCAGTGCGCTCGCGCCAGCCGCCAGCCGATCTCCACGCACGGCGTGAACGCCGCCTCGAAGCGCGGCACGCCCAGGCCCACGAAGCCGGCGTGCTCGGTGACTCCGGGAATCTCGACCGCCCAGAATCCGAACCCTCGCGCCTCGAAGTGCGCCTCGATCCGGTCGACCATCGCGTCGCTCTCGGCCCGCGAAAGCGGCCCGAGCAGGTTCTCCATGACCTCGGGATCCGCATTGAGCGCCGCAAACGGTGCCCGGTCCGCAGCCGTCCAGCGCCGCAGCCTCAGCCGCTCTGTCCGCAGCTCGCGCGGGAGCTCCGACACGTTATCCGGCATCGTCAGCCCCTGGACGAGTCTTCCAGGTCGTCGTCCCCGCCGTCCAGGTCGTCGTCCAGCCCGGGCGAGCTCTCGCCGCGCAGCGCCATCTCGATCGCCGACAGCAGGACGCCCTCGTCGGTGACCGGCTTGGCGACGAAGTCGGTGAAGCCCTCGGCAAGGAACTTGGAGCGCTCGATGCGCTGCGAGCGCGTCGTCACCGCGATGATCGGCAGCGACTCCAGCCCGGCCTGGCCCCGGATATGGTGCAGCACGTCGACCCCGTGCACGTTGCCGAGCGAGATGTCGAGCAGCACCACGTCGGGCCTGTGCTTCTTGATCCCATCGAACGCCGCCAGGGCGTCCAGGTAGGTGTGAACCTCGTGAAACGGCTCGATCAGCTCGCGAAAGAGGGCGAGGATATCGGCGCTGTCGTCGATGACGGTGACACGGGCCATGGCGTCCTTTCGGGTGGAGGGAGATTCTAGACTGGAAGGCCGCTACCGCAAGCCGCGCGCCCAGTCGGCCAGCTCGCCCAGGCTCGGCACGACGCGAATGCCCGGCACCGGCGCGCTCGCGCCCGCGCCGCCAACGATGATCGCCACGCGCCGGGGCAGCGCCGCGCGCAGGCGCGTGAGCTGGGCCTTGCTGCGTGCGCCGGCGCTCGCCGCCGTCACCGACAGCGCCAGCGCCGACGATCGCAGCTCGGCCACGAGCTCCAGCAGCTCGGCCTCGGGCATGTCGGTGCCGACGATCACCGGGCGCGCCCCACCGTAGGCGATCGCCACCGCAGCCAGCTGCACGCCCAGGCCGTGCAGCTCTCCGGCCAGCGTGGCGCACACCACCCGCGCGCCACGCGCGCGCTCGGCGAGCGGCTGGCGCAGCGTGCGCAGCAGGTCCTCGACCACCTGCGAGACGAAGTGCTCGTGCCGCACGCTCAGCTCGTGCGCCTGCCAGGCGTCGCCGACCGCGACCAGGAGCGGGGCGATCCGTTGCTCCAGGAACGCGATGGGTCCGATGCGCGCCCACTCACTGACGAGCGGGCCGGTCAGCGCGGCGGCGTCGAAGCGGCGCACCGCGTCGAAGAGCAGCCCCGGATCGAGCGCCGTCGCGGCAACCCCGGGGGCGACGACCGCGGCCGGCCGTGGCGCTCCCGACGCACGCATCAGCTCGCCGAGGACCGCCTCGCTGGCACCGACGACGTCGCCGGGGCGATGGCCTGCGGCGAGCGCGTCGGAGATCCGGCGCAGCCGCGCGATGGCGTCGAGTGGGTAGAGGCGATGTCCCGACGGCTTGCGCTGCGCCGCCGGGTAGCCGTAGCGGGCCTCCCACGTGCGCAGCGTCTCGACCGGGATCCCGGTCGCGCGCGCGAGTGCGCCGATGGACATTCGCCCCTCGGTCGGCGCGGCGCTGCGGAGGCGGGGACGAGCAGTGGGAGCGGGCTTGCGTCGCAACGGTGGAAGTCTACGACGTCCGCCCGGCTTCCTGGTCAGGGCCGGGGCAGGATCACGCTGTCGATCACGTGGATCACGCCATTCGACGCGACGATGTCGGTCTTGATGACGTTCGCGCCGTCGATCGTCACGCCCTTGCTGGTATCGATCGTCACGCTGCCACCCTGCACGGTCTTGAGCGTCTTCGTCTTCACGACGCCCGCCGCCAGCACCTTCCCGGGCACCACGTGGTAGGTGAGCACCGCGCGCAGCTTGGCCTTGTCCTTGAGCAGGGCCTCGAGCTGATCCTTGGGGATCTTCGCGAACGCCTCGTCGGTGGGCGCGAACACCGTGAACGGCCCGGGGCCCTTCAGCGTATCGATCAGATCCGCCGCCGTGAGCGCGGCGGCCAGAGTCTTGAAGCTGCCCGCGGCGACCGCGGTGTCGACGATGTCGGGCATCTTCTTCTCCATCTTGGCGCCCTTGTCCTTGCCGGCGGCCGAGGTGGCCACGAAGCCGAGTGACAGGGTGAGGCCGACGGCGGCGAGGAGGGACAACTTCTTCAGGATCGGACGGGTCATGGCGAGCTCCTTGTTCGAGGTTCGTTGTTTCTGTGCCGCCCGAGATGGCGGCAACACACCAGGTACGGAGCTGGTCGTGAATAGGTTTTGAATAAGAAAAAATTAGAAGCGATACTTCGAACATGCCGCGTCCGTCCGATGCGAGGCACGGGGATTCCGCTGTAGGTCGCCGTTGGTTGTCTCTCCCCACGACGGCTGGCAAGCTGCGAGGCCATGACCCGTCTCCGAGAACCTGCGGAATGCCCGCGACTGGAATATTTTCCGCGAGGGCCCCGTCACGACGGGTCGCTTCGCGCGGAGCTTCGTCAAGCCGGCGGCACCGTGAGGCGGGCGGGGCTCGCGGCACTGATGGCGCTCGTGGCCTGCGGCGATGGAGGCAGCGATTCCGCGGCGGATGCGGGGACCGGGCCGGCAGGAGCGGATGCGGCACCGGGTGGGCCGGATGCACACGAAGGATGTGCTGCACGCGACCTGGATCCTCTGTGGCTACAGGAGTACGAACAGGAGGTGCTGCGGAAGCTTGCCGGCGTCGACCCGATCTCGCCGGGCCTGACGATCGGGAACCGTTTCGACGAGGCCAACAGAGAGGCCGTGCGCAAGTACCTCATCGCCGAGCTCGAGTCGTTCGGGTACACGGCCCAGCGGCACACGTACGAGGACGCTACCGGCACCAACGTCTACGCTCGTCTCGGCACGGGCGCGCCGGGGCTTCCGGTCGTGGTGATGGGCGCGCACTTCGATGGCATCAAGGACATCGGCGGCGTATCGGTGCATGCCGCGGCGGACAACGGGACAGGCGTGGCGCTCGTTCTCGCCGCCGCGCGCTGGTTCAGGGACGTCGACTGCCGCGACACCGACGTGATCTTCGCCTTCTTCGACGAGGAAGAGAACGGGCTCGTCGGCTCGAACTACTTCGCCTACAAGCTGAGCGACGAGCACGAGAACGTCGTAGCCGCGCACATTTTCGACATGATCAGCTTCGACAGCGACGGGGACAACGCGCTCGAGCTGTGGAAGCCGACGGCCGAGCTACAGGCGCTCTATCAGGTCGCCGCTCCGCCGCTCGGCTCGAAGGTCTTTCTCGCGCCGACCTTCTCATCGAGCGACCACCAGTCATTTCTCGAGGCAGGATTCGCTGCGACCGGCGTCAGTGAGCTATTCGTGAACGGGGACCACACGAGCACTTACCACACCGTGAATGACACCTACGACCGCGTGAACTTCGCCTACCTCCGGCTGATCTCCCGCGTCGCGTTCAGCGCCGTGAGCACGCAGGTCGCGCCGCGTGCGCCCTAGGGAGCCATCTCGTCAGGGCAGGCGCGCCGGTGCGGGCGCACATTCGACGGTCTCGATTGCGCGAGCGCGTGCGAGCTCCGTCAGCAGGCCGGGCATGTCCGCGGCCTCAGTCATGAGCGCGCGCGCCGCGGCGACGTCGGCGGAAGGCACTTCGCCCGTCGACAACCCGGGCACCGCCTCGAGCCGGCCGGCGCGCAGGCGCACGCCGCTACCATCGCGCAGCTTGACGTTCACGTGACCGCTCGCGCACGTGGCGGCGGTGGCCGCGTCTCGGCGTTCGAGAGTGCACGCGGGGGCTCGCCTCGCGCGGCGCGAGCATCGGCGGAGTGGCCGTGCTGGCAGGCCACGCCGAGGGCCGCGAGGAGGCCGATGGTTGCAAGGCTCGGGATTCGCATGGGAGGTATTCCGGGGAGGGAGAGATCGGCGACTCGGAGAAGGCCACCGTAGGCGAGGTGTCAGCGGCACGTCAGCGTGAGCTGCATCGGTGAAGCGGAGCGCAGCGCAGCGCGGCGTCGGTCAGCGGGCGACCGGGATGTCGCCGGGGGTGCCCCAGTTGACGCCCGACCAGCGCTCGAGGTTGTACCAGGTGCCGCCGCGGGGCCGGAAGATCACCTGCTCGTCGACGCCGTTGCCATCGGTGTCGGCGAAGCGGGGAAGATCGCCGTACTCGCCCCAGACGGCCTCGGCGGTGGCGCCGGTGGTGAGGTCGCGCTTGTAGAAGGTCGAGTTGCCCGGGCGCCAGACGGCGATGTTGGTGCCCGTGCCCGACTTGTACGTGAGCGGGACGTCGCCCCAGATGCCCCACTGCACGACGCTGGTGGTCCAGCCGTTCGAGTAGGCGAAGTACCAGTTGCCCTCGGTGCCACGGTAGACGGCAATGTCGTCACGGCCGTCGCGGTTGAAGTCGCCGACGAGCGGGGAGTCACCGAAGGTGCCCCAGTCGACCCACTGCGAGCTGGCGCGGTCCTGGCTCAGGATGTGCCAGCGCGAGCTCGCGCCGCCCTGGACAGGCTGCGGGCGGTAGACCGCGAACTGTGCCTTGCCGTCGCCGTCGAGATCCAGGGGCACGGGGATGTCGCCGTTGGTGCCCCACTGCACCTCGAAGGTGCTGCCGTCCCACTGCCGCACGTACCAGGTGCCATTCGAGGGACGCCACACGATGAGCTCGGCGCGGCGGTCACCGGTCACGTCGGCCGCGACGGGGTGGTCGCCCTGGGTGCCCCACTGGATGGCCTCGGTCGCGCCGCTCGCCGAGTAGTAGATGTACCAGACGCCGTCGCTCGGGCGCCACACGGCGTAGTCGGCGCGACCGTCGCCGTCGAAATCCGACGCGCGCTGCTGCAGGTGACGGCCATAGGTGTGCGAGATCTGATCGCGCAGGTTCGGCCGCGGGCCGATATGGCCGCCCGTGCCCTGGGGCGTGCCCTGGCGGCGGAAGAGCTCGCGGATCTCGCGCGGGTTGAAGATCGAGCCGTTCGAGAACCACAGCGAGCTCGAGAGCGCGACCGCCGCGCCGGTGATGATCGGCGAGGCGCTCGACGTGCCGGCGAAGGTGCTGGTGTAGAAGGAGTTCTCGCCCGAGAGGTTGTAGAGATCGCCGTAGCCGGTCGTGGTGACCCGCCAGTCGCCCTCGGCGTGCGTGTCGACGCGCGCGCCGAAGTTGGAGAACGACGCCTTGTTGCGGGTGTCGCGCTCGCCCGCGCCCACGATGATCGCGCCCGAGTCCTGGTCGGCGGCGAGGCTGAAGGTGCTGCCGAAGCCGGAGCCGTCGAGATCGCAGTTGCCGTTGCCCGCGGCCTCGACCACGATGCGGCCGTTGGCGGTCGCGGTCTTGATGACGTCGCGAATGGACGAGTAGTACTCGACCGGGACGAGATCGTTGTCGTCGATCATTCCGTCGGCGTTGCAGTCGAAGCCCACGCCGAACTGCTGCTCGATGAGGATCACCGTGCCGGCGAAGTACTGCGTGGCCGCGCTGCTGATGGCGGCGGCGAGGTTGTAGCTGCCCGAGGTGTCGTTGGCGGAGGCGAGCCGTACGGCCGCGTTCGGCACCATGCCGGCGGTGCCGACACCGTTGGGCGTGGCGCTCAGCTGGCCGACGACCGCGGTGCCGTGGTCGCGGAACTTCTGGACGTTGGTCTCGGAGCCGTGCACGAGCACGCCGGCGCCGCTGATCGCGGCCAGATCGGTGTGCGAGTTGTTCCACTCGTACTCGATGTCGGTGTAGCCCCAGTTGTAGCCGTCGGCGTTCCAGAAGTTGGCCGCCAGGTAGTTGGTATCGATGCCGGCCGGCGCCGCCTGCTTGTAGACCTCGGTGCCTTCGTAGTTGCCGGGCGCGAAGAGGAGATCGATCGGAAACCGGATGGGCCCGGCGAAATCAATGCCGGGCAGCGTGGCTGCCGGGGTCGGCTCCGTGGCCGACTTGGCGCGGGCCGCGGCGGTGCGGCTCTCGCTCGCGGCGACGTCGGGCCAGGGCAGGCGCAGCTCGGGGAGCTCGGGTGCCTGGAGGGCGCCGGTGACGTCGAAGCTGACGCTGGGAAGCGAGCCCGCGGGGCAGGGCTCGGCGAGCTCGACGACGTCGAGCGCGTTGATGCGATTGATGACCTCGGCGAGCTGCGCGTCGGAGGCCACATCGACGTAGACGTACGTCCACAGGTTCAGGTCGGGCAGCTCGCGTCCCGTCTGGCGCTCGCCGACGGTCTTCTGGGTCTCGAGCGCGGCTTCGCTCACCTGATCGTGCATGCGCACGAAGGCGTGCCGGCCGGTGCTGGAGAGCGCGTGCTCGATGGCGAGCAGGTCGCTGGAGGAGGCGACTCGCGCTGCGTTTGTCGCGTTCGTGTTCGCCTTGGCCTGCGCCTTCGTCTGGACGGCGAGCTTGCCGCGGTCCATCTCGATGCCCGCGCCCTCGCGGAACTTGACCGCGATGCGGTTCTTGAAGGCCCCGGTGAGCTGCTGCGGGGCGACTCGTGCCTTCGTCGGCAGCGTGCGCGCGATGAGGCGCGATGGCGTCAGCGCCGGCGACGGCGCGGCGGCGGGTGTGGCCGCGACCTGCACGTCGCCGGTGTCGTTGTCGTCGGCGCTGACGCAACCGGTGCCGGCTCCCGCTCCCCATAGGCCGAGCAATGCCAGGGCTAGCTCTCGTCGAATCCGTATCTTCATGGTCCGCATCTCCCCGTCGCAAGAAGTCACTTCGTCGTGACGAGTCGCGGGCAGGAGCAAGCGCAGTGCCATGGAGGCATTTGCTTGAGTTACGGACTCTTCGGAGGCGCGCTGAAGCGAAGTCGCACGCGCGATACGCGATGTCTCACGTTCGCGCGCGGCGGGTCACTCGGCCGGTCGAGCTGGGATAGGCTGTCGATTCGTGGCCGGCGGGAGCTCGGCCACTTCGACGCGAGAGAGGACGACCGATGACCTACGTGCTCATCCATGGCGGAGGAACCACCGCTCGCTTCTGGGACCGCCTGCTGCCTCACCTCGACGGGCCGGCCCTCGCGTTCGACCTGCCGGGCCGGAGCGACAGGCCCGCCGACCTGGCGACGCTTTCTGTCGAGGACGAGGTCGCGTCGGTCGTGGCAGACGTCGAGGCGGCGGGGGTAAAGGATTTGATCGTCCTCGTCGCTCACTCCTCGGGAGGGCTCGTCGTCCCGGGCGTCGTGGCCGGTCTCGCGGGACGCGTCGTCCACGTCGTCCTCAACGCGGCGCTCGTGCCGCCCGAAGGTGGCTGCGGGACCGACTGCATGAAGCCGCGGCATCGCGAGGGACTCATCCTGGCGGTCGAGCAGGCCCGTCGCGACGGTATCGTGATCACCCTCCCGGGACGTCCGGTCGATCCGGAGGCGTTCCGCGCGGCCTACGGTGGCGACCCGCTCGACGACGCCACCCTGGCGTATGTCACCGATCCGGTACGGTGCGTTCGCGACACGCTGCACCACTACTTCCAGGCAGTGCGCTGGTCCAGGGCCGCGGACGTGGCCGTGACGTACGTGCTCACCGAACGTGATCGCCCCGTACCTGCCGCGTTGCAGGAAGAGATGATTCGCAGGCTGCCCCGGGCGCCGGCCGTCGTCCGCCTCGACTGCGGCCACTTGCCGGCCGTCACGATGCCCGAGGCGTTTGCCGCGGCGGTCGCGGCGGTCGCGGTCCGTTGACGATCCGATGCGCTCTTGCGCGTACGAGCGCCCTCGCTCAACGCTTCGCGGGCTTCTTGTCGGCCGCCTTCGCGCGCGGCGGCGCATTCTTCACGTAGCCGGCAGCGTGACCGGCGTCTCCCGGCTGGTCGCCACGTCGACGAGCGCGAACGTCTGGGCGCACGGCGCGATGCCGTACCCTCCAGATGTGTCGTGCTTGCGCCGCGTCCTCGGCTCGACGCGGACACCGGCGAGCTTCAGGAACGGCTCCGCAACCTGCGCGATCGACGGGTAGCTGACCCACGACACCAGGAGGATCGTCTCGTCCGTCGGGCTCACGTACGGCTGTGGCGGCGACGGTGCGTGCAGGACGTCGAGCACGTGCTGTGGCGGCTTGTCGTAGCCCGATGTCACCGGGGGTGCGGCGGTGGCGGGCTCGATCGACGAGGCCGGAGCCGGTCCTGGCGCCGCTTCGACCGGTGTGCCGGGGGCCGCGAGGTTGGGGAGGGGCTGGACTGCGCGTCCGGCACGTGCGAGGCGGGCTACTGCTTGGCGCCCATCGTCTGCTCGTGAGCGCGTGCGCCGAGCAGCGGCGCAGCGACCTGGATAATCAGTTGATCTGGCCGCGAATCTCACCGGGCGCGCAGGCGGCGGTGTGCACGTTGATGTAGGTCGTGCCGGCCTTCATGGCGGTGACGAGACCCGCGAAGTTCGCTGGCGCGCCTTCGGGCGGAGTGGCCGGATAGTCCGTCGCGGTGAGCGTCGCGGAGACCGGGCTGACCGGGCTGGCGCCCAGCGGGAAGATCACGCCGCCGGCCGCGCCGGCCGCGCCGAAGTGGATGTGCGCGTTGGTCGCGGCGGCGGAAAGGCCCTGGAAGGTCAGGTTGAGCGTGATCGTCGAGTTGTCGGCGCTGATCGTGACGGTCGCGCTACCCGCCGCGCTGGCGCCTGCTCCCGCGCACACAGGGACCTCTTCCGCTACCGTCAGCGGAACCGTGAACGAGGTGGCCTCGGCGCCACCACCATCGTCGTCATCGCCACATGCAGTCGCCAGCACCAGGATCGCGAACACCGCCGTGAGCTTCGTCATAGGTAACCTCCCAGGTAAGTGATGAAAACACGCTAACACCACGCTAGCGCCAACGCGATTCGAGTCTCGGTCGTGTGCACCGTCGGTGGCGGAGGTAAACTTGCGGTGTCCGCCAGCCTGCGGTTCCGGCTAGTGACCGCCCTGCGAGCGCGTCGTGCGCGGCGTGGCGAGCGCGCGCCGCTTGGTCGAGCTCGTGAGGGTCATGCCGTACTTCTGTTCGAGCAGGTGGATCGACGACTTGTACGCGCCGTCGCTCCAGCCCGAGCGCTGCACGTTGTAGGCCTCGCCGACGAGGCCGACGGGCTCGCCGGCGAGCGGCTCGACCGCCCAGTCGAAGAGCTGCGCGTTGGTGTACTCCGAGCCCGCGCGCAGCCAGTGCCACGCGTTCGGCCAGATCTGCACGTGGGTCTTGAGCGGCTCGGGGATCACCACGCTGGCGGGTGCCGACACGCCGTTGCCGCTGAACAGGTACTCGAGGCCGCGCTTGACCTCGGCGGCTACAGCCTCGTCGCCACCCTTGGCGACCTCCTCCCAGAAGGCGACGCAGGCAATATCGTCGTCGTAGACGCTGCGGGTCACGTTCTGGTCGACGGCGTAGGGCTCGAGCGGGATCTCGATGAAGTTGAGGCAGTGCCCGGTGGTCCACGCCCGCCACACCTGCGCGGCGGCGCCGAGCGCGGGATCGTGGATCTGCGCCCACCAGTTCGACGGCCACCACTGGGTCACCGTCACGACGCGCACGCCGATGATGTCCTGGAACTGCTGCTGCGCCTGGATGCGCTCGGACACGTCGCCCTCGATGTGGCGCAGGCCGTCGGGCGGCACGGCGATCACGACCTTCGTGGCGTTCACCGTGCGGTTCGCCGTGACCAGCCGGTACGTGGTACCCACCTTGTCGATCGACAGCACCGGCTCACCCTTGAAGACGCGTGCACCCGCCTCCGTGGATTTGGTCTCCATGCCGCGGATGAACGCCGACATGCCGCCCACCGGATACGACGCCGTGCAGCAGACGTCCCACTCCTCGTCGAGGTAGTCGAGGTAGCCGCGCGCGTCGAGCGGGTACTCGAAGTCGGCACGGAAGCGCGACATGTCGTGCAGGAACCAGTACTCCTCGTCACCGGCAACGTCACGGACGTAGGCGCGGAAGTCGGGGTACGTGCTCGCCATCGGGCGCGCGGTGCCCAGGCGCAGCTTGTCGTAGAGGAAGGTCTCCTCATCGATGAGCGGATCGGTGTCGGGCGTGATGGCGGGGTAAAACGGCAGGAGCGCGTCCTTGCTGAAGCCGAAGCGGCCGCGTGCGCTGACGAGATCAGCGGTGAGCTCGGGCATCTCCATCGTGAGTCCGAGCTCGGTGGCGAGCTCGAACAGGACCGTCTGGCCCTCCATCACGCGGCGCGCGCCGGTGCCGAAGCGCGGCGACTGCGGATCGGTCTCGTCGAGCTGCACGTCGTGGATGCGCCCGCCCAGCTCGGCGTCCTTCTCGAACAGGCACACGCCCTGGCCCATCGTGGCCGCGAGCCGGAAGGCCGTGTACAGGCCGCCCGCGCCGCCGCCGACGATCGCGACGTCGCAGTCGATCGCCGGCCCGCCGGCGTCGGCGCCTGCGTCCGGACCCGCAGCGGCATCGGGCGACGGGACTTCGTCGTCACCGCTACAGCCGGCGAGCACCGTCGCCACGCCGAGCAAGCCACCCACGACTACTCCCCACACCCTCGATTGAATCGTCCCCATGTGACCCCCCCATCCGGGAAATGGGTGCCACCATATCGCAATCGCGCGCGACGCGCGCTCAGTTATCGCGGCGGTTGCAGTTGGCGTCGATGCCATCGTCCATTTCCGCCTCGTCGGCAGGATCGATGCTGCTCGAGCTCCTGGTGTGCACGACGCCGTCGCCAGCGAAGGTTTCGAAGAGAGCGGTGTCGAACGAGCCCACCCCCGTGACACCGCTCTGCGCGAGGCGAAATCCGTCGTCGCTGCGCGCACCACCATGTCGGCGCCGGCGAGTTGGACGTAGATGGACAATAAGGCGATGGTTGATACACGCACGGCACGGCGTATAGCTTGTGCGCTGCCCTATGACCGTTGCCATGGCCCCGGGAAGCCAAGAGAGACCACCTACGTCGCATTGCCCGCTTGCGGCGGTCGGACCCTCAGGACGGATCCTTGCCTCGCGTACGAGATACCCCGGTCAAGATTCCTATGCCGAGCAATATGACCGAAGCGATCACCACGTAGAGCGTCGGTACGCCGGCCGTTATGAGTGCCCAGGCCACGCCGCCGATCAGGATCGCGAATCCGACGAGATAAATTGCGAAGGACATGAATCTCTTTCGAAGCCCCGGAGGAACGGGCTCCACAGGAATCGGTATCAATGGATGCGACGCCTGCTCAGCAACAACAGACCGCCGAACGCGACCGCGCGCGAGCGTAACACGCGGCGGCATGCTTTCCCCGCGAAGTGCGGCGCGAGCGCGAGGACAGTCTGTTCGCGCTTGCGGCGGAACCGGCCCGGCCGAGCTTGGTCGAGGACGTAGGTCTGGTAGTGGGTCGCTGCCGCGGCACCGGCGGCGATGCGCTCGCATGCCTTGGCCAGCTCCACGTCGATCACGGCGGCGAAGGAGCCGGCCAGCAGCGCGCCGCCGAGGAAGCGGCCGTTCACGTACACCGCCGGAGTGCCAGTCACGCCGAGCTGGGTGAACTGGCGTCCGTCAGCTTCGACCAGCTCCTCGCAAGGCGCGCCGTCGAGGTCGCTCTCGAAGCGTGTGCGATCCAGCTTGAGCTCGTCGGCGAGCGCGAGCACGAGCTCGCGCGAGTACGAGCCTTGCGCGAAGCCGCGCGTCCAGAGCAGCTCGTCCATCTCGGCGAAGCGGCCCTGGCGCCCGGCGGCACAGGCGGGAATTGCCGGGAAGGTCCGCGCCGTAGCGCCGGCGCAGCTCCGCCAGCGTCGCGCGCACCTTGTTGCAGTACGGGCAGGCATAGTCGAAGGCGAGCACCAGGGTCACCGGAGCGTCCGCCGCGCCGACGAAGAAACGGGCGGGGCCTCGGGCTGGTTCATGTACGGATCGAGATACTTCTCGAGGCGCCCGAGCCGCGCGTCGAGCCCGTCGGCCTCGCGCTCACGCTCGTGCTCGAGCAGGTCGACACGCGTGCGCAGCGTGCCGACCTCGCGACGCAGCGCAGCGTCGGCACAGCCGGCGATCAGCAAAGCAAGCAGCACGAGCGAGACGAGACGCATGCGCGGAACTCAGCGCACGGAGGGGTGGCAGCGGACGTGCCGCTCAACAATGCCGGACATCGGTCACATCATCGATCAGCAAGTGGAGCGGCTGCACGCCCCGCTCGAGACACTCATGCTGGGCTGATCCACTTCATTCCCTCTGCAGGGGTTCGTACCTGAATACGTGACGTTCGGCTGGTTCTCCGGCGTCATCACCACGACCTTGTCGGTGAGGTCACCGAAACCGTTCGTAATTCTCGATCGCTTTGGCCTCGCAGCGAGGTCGCTGAGCGCGACAGATCTGCCGCCCTCCCCTTCTTTGGGTCCTCGGCGAGGTCGTTACCCATGTGTCCGGGACTCACACTGTTGCATCGGGGACACATGGGTAACGGCT
>JBKJOI010000519.1:0-2807 GCA_046595695.1 Haliangiales bacterium
GGCCGCCGTGGCCGCCGTGGCCGCCGCGCCGGCGTCGGCGCCGGATGGCGCGGCCGCGTTCGGCCACTCGAGCAGCGCGAGCGCCCCGCCCGCCTCGAGGCCGCCCGGGCCCGGCCCCGCCGCTCGCGCCGTGCCGGCGCCGCGTGCGTCACCGAGCGCGCGCGCCAGGGTCGGCCGCGCCCACGCGGGGAAGTCCTCGAGCGAGCGGCCGCTGGCCTCGCGCACCACGAAGGCGGTGAGCTCGTCGTCGAGCGGCGCGTCGCGCTCGCCGTGCAGCCAGGCGCGCGCGGCCAGCTCGAGCACACCGGCGACGGCTTCGGGGGCGAGCGGCGTGCTACCGCGCCAGGCGAGCGCCTCGGCCAGCGCGGCCGCGCCGCTCTCGCCCGCGGCCGCGACGAACCCGGGCGCCGGGGCGTTCACCTCGCGCCGGCGCCGCGCCGCCGCCACCGTCGCCAGCACGCGCGCGTCGTCGCCGCCGCGCCGCGCGTACGCGTCGAGCAGCGGCCACGCCCCGGCGCCGGTGACCTCGTACGCACGCGCTGCGATCGCGCCGACCAGCGCGAGCGGCGCGCGCTCGGGATCCGCGACGACCTCCTCGACCGCCAGCGGGTGCCTCCCGGGTGCGTCCTTCCACAGGCGAAGCGCGCCCGCGTGGTCGCCGCCCGCCCAGCGCACCAGGCCTGCGTCGACGCGGGCCTGCCGGCGCGCCTCGACCAGCCCACCGGCCAGCGCGGGGTCGAGCTCGACGGCGCGTTCGAGATCGGCGAAGCGCCCCCGGTGTCCGAGCCGCGCCCGTGCCTGGCCGCGCGCCTCGTAGAGCGCGGCGAGCGGCTTGGGTACGTCGTCGTCACCGAGCGCGACCGCCGCGTCGTACGCGCGCAGCGCCGCGCCGGGACGACCCGCGCGCGCCTCGAGCCGGCCGAGCAGCGCGCGCGCGTCGGAGTCGCCGCGGTCGGCGGCGACCGCCTGGCGCGCCGCCGCGACCGCCAGCTCGAGCTCGCCGGCGCGCTCGTGGCGCGTGGCCCGGGCGCGGAAGTCAGGCGCCCTCGCGCAGCCGGTGCCGCCCGTGTGCACGCCCGCCAGGCAAACCGAGAGGATGGCCCAGAGCGCCAGCGGGCGACGAATCACCGCCTCATCATGCCCGGGGCCGAAGGCGCGCGACAAGCGCTTTGACCGCCGGGCGAGTGCAGGTGCTAGCATCGACGGATCGCTTGAAACGCTGGCTCACACGTACGGTCGCCCGGCGCGTGGCGGTCTCCGCCACCGCCATCGCCTCGGCCGTATCGACGGTGCTCGGCCTCGTGGTCGTCGGCATCATCCTGCGCAACGAGTCGCCCGAGGTGCGGCGCCACCTGACCCTGGTCGCCATCGCCGGCGGCGCCTGTGCCGTGGTCTCGGTGGCGTTCGGCACCTGGGTGGTCGTCGAGCGGGTGCTGGCGCGGCGGCTGCGCGAGCTGACCGCGGCCATGCGCGCGGCCGAGCAAGGCCGCTACGTGGCGCGCGAGCGCGACCCGCGCGAGGACGAGCTCGGCGTGCTGTCGCGCGCCTTCGACCACATGCTCGGCCAGATCACCGATCTGTCGGTGGCCATGATCGACACCGACCGCGAGCTCGCGATGACCCGGCGCGAGCTCAAGCTCAAGGAGGCCCTCGAGCTGCTCTTCGAGCTGACCCAGTCGCTGTCCTCCGACGTGGAGGGCAACGCCGAGGTGATCGTCCGCGCCATCCCGGGGCGCATCGCGCCCACCCTCGGCGTCGACGAGATGGCCATCCTGCTCGCCGACGACGCGGGCCAGACGCTGACCGTGCACGCCACCCACGGCTTCCCCGAGGGCGAGGATCCCAACGGCCTGGCCTTCGACGTACACGAGGGCGTGGTCGGCGTGGCCGCCGCGACCCGCGCCACCGTCTACATCGCCGACACCTCGAAGGACGGGCGCTACCTGCACTACAAGGGCCGCCACGCCGTCGACGGCTCGGTCGTGTGCGTGCCCATGATCGTCAAGGGCAAGCTGCTGGGCGTCTTCAATGCGCAGCGCGGCCGCGTCGACGGCTTCAGCAACGCCGACGTGCGCCTGCTCGAGTCGCTCGCCAGCGCCACGGGGCTCGCGATCGCCCACGCGCGCATGACCACGCGCCTGCGCGACCTCGCGACCACCGACGAGCTGACCGGCGTGCCCAACCGCCGCCAGCTGATGGAGCGGCTGGCGCGCGAGGTCGACCGCGCGCTGCGCGGCGACCGCCCGCTCGCGGCGCTCATGCTCGACCTCGACCACTTCAAGGCGGTCAACGACGGGCTCGGCCACCAGCGCGGCGATGAGGTGCTGCGCGCCATCGCGCAGGAGGTCGCGCACGGCGTCCGGCGCATGGACGCGGTCGGTCGCTACGGCGGCGAGGAGTTCGTCGTGCTGCTGCCCGACACGCCGGTCGAAGAGGGTCTGCAGATCCTCGCGCGACTTCAGCGTTCGCTGACGGGCGGCCTGTTCATGCACGAGCAGAAGCAGGTCTTCGTGACGTTCTCGGCCGGCGTCACGGCGTACCGGCCGGGCGAGCGCATCGAAGAGGCGCTGGAGCGCGCCGATCAGGGCCTGTACGAAGCGAAGCGCACCGGCAAGAACCGCACGTGCCTCGGCTGAGGCCGATCAGCAACGCTTCAGGCTCGGCACATCGGCGCTGACGCCACCTTTCGCCAGCACGGCCCGCACCGCCTCGCGATCGGTCAGACGCTGTTGCTTCGCCAGGGCGCCGGCCTGCACCGCCTGCACTTCGAGCGTGGCCTTGCTCGACAAGCCGCTGCACGCCAGCAG
>JBKJOI010000681.1:0-5222 GCA_046595695.1 Haliangiales bacterium
TGGCGATCAGGAGCAGCACCGGTTACGCCCCCCGGGCCAGGGCGACGGCGCGCAGCACCGCGCGCGCCTTGTTGAGCGTCTCCTCGTACTCCTTCTGTGGATCCGAGTCGTGCACGAGCCCGGCGCCCGCCTGCACGAAGATCTTGTCGCCCTTGGCGACCAGGGTGCGGATCGCAATCGCCAGGTCCAGGTTGCCGCCGTAACTCAGGTAGCCCACGGCGCCGCCGTACAGGCCACGCCGGTGCGGCTCGAGCTCGTCGATGATCTCCATGGCGCGGATCTTGGGCGCACCGGAGAGCGTGCCCGCGGGCAGCGCCGCGCGCAGCACGTCGAAGGCGTTCAGGCCGTCGGCGAGCTCGCCGCGCACGTTCGAGGTCATGTGCATCACGTGCGAGTAGCGCTCGATGACCATGTGCTCGTCGACGACCACGCTGGCGGTCTTCGAGACCCGGCCGACGTCGTTCCTGCCCAGATCGATCAGCATCACGTGCTCGGCGCGCTCCTTGGGATCGGCGAGCAGCTCGGCGGCGAGCGCGTCGTCCTCGTCGGGGGTGGCGCCACGCGGGCGCGTGCCCGCGATGGGCCGGACCTCGACGCGCGTGCCGTCGAGCCGGACCATGCACTCGGGCGAGGCGCCGGTGACGCGCGCCTCGGGGAAGTCGAGGTGGAACATGTACGGCGACGGGTTCACCACCCGCAGCGCGCGGTAGACGTCGAAGGGATCGACGTCGCCGCGATCGACCTCGAAGCGCTGCGACAGCACCACCTGGAAGACGTCGCCGGAGAGGATGTACTCCTTGGCCTCGCGGACCGCGGCCAGGAAGTCCAGCTTGCCGAAGCTCGAGCGCGGCATGGCGCCGCCGCCCCAGCGCAGCTTGGCCGAGCCGTCCTCGTCGGGCGCGGGCGGCTCGAGCGGGCGCAAGGCCGGCGCCGGACCGGAGCGCAGCCGCTCGATCACCGCATCGACGCGCCGGCAGGCGGCGTCGTAGGCCTCGTCGGCCTTCTCGGGCCGGGGCACGAACGGCGCGGCCACGACCTTGAGCGTCTGGCGCAGGTTGTCGAAGATCACCAGCGTGTCGGTGAGCACCATGCAAAGCTCGGGTAGCTCGAGATCATCGGGCGCCTGGCCGGGCAGCTCCTCGAAGGCGCGCACCAGGTCGTAGCAGATCCAGCCCACGGCCCCGCCCCAGAAGCGCGGCAGCCCGGGCACGTGCACCGGTTTGAACTCGGACAGGATCTCCTTGAGCGCCGCGGTCGGATCCGGCGCGGCCCACTTGGCGGTCTTCTCGGCGCCGTTGCCGTCGACGTCACGCCAGACGACCTCGACCTGCCCGCCGCGAGCGCGGAGGATGGCCCTGGGTTCGACGCCGAGGAAGGAGTAGGCGGCCCACTTCTGGCCGCCGACGACCGATTCGAGCAGGAACGAGTAATCGCGACGGCCGAGCTTGGCGTACGCCGACACCGGGGTGTCACCGTCGGCAAGGATCTCGCGATACACGGGGATGAGGTTTCCGCGGGTGGTCGCCTCGCGGAACTGCTCGCGGCTGGGAAAGTGGCGGGTCACGACGCGGTGCAACATAACATGCGCTCGCGCGGGGTATCATGGGGGCGTGCGCGCGCTCCGGGTGCTCGTGGGGATCATCACGCTGGCCGCTAGCGGGGTGCTCGGGACCTCCGGCTGCGAGCGTCAGCCACCGACGCGCGGCGCCGCGGCGCCCGTCCGCATCGACGTCGCGCCCGCCACCCTGGACCTGCCCGGGCTGGTCCGTGAGCGTGCCACCGCGGAGGAGCGCGGCGGCCGCCGGCTGCTGGTCTACGTGGGCGCGACCTGGTGCGCACCGTGCCGCGACTTCCACGCCGCGGCGACGCGGGGCGATCTCGACCGCGCCCTGCCCGGCCTGACCTTCCTCGAGTTCGATCTCGACCGCGACCGGGACCGCCTCGCCGAGGCCGGGTATGCCTCGCGCCTGGTGCCGATGTTCGCGCTGCCCGCCGCCGACGGTCGCGCCTCCGGTCGCTACACCGAGGGCGTCCGCAAGGGGGCGGGGGCGGTCGCCGACCTCTCCCCACGTGTGCAGCGTCTGCTCGAGTGAGCGCAAGCGCACACCAGCGTGGACGGCGAACGTGGCGGTGTTCACAGCCCACAAGGTGCTTGTTTACGCCGCCACTCCCGATACGCTGAATGGATGGTGAACATGGTGAACCTAGATCATAAGGTCGGCCATACGTGCAAAGTGGCCGTCGTCGACGATGATCGCGCCATCCGCGAAGCCCTCAAGGAAGCGCTCGAGCACGAGGGTTACGACGTCCACCTCGTCCCCAACGGGCTCAAGCTCTTGAGCGTGCTGCAGGTCGAGCGCCCCGACGTTATCCTGCTCGACGTCATGATGTCCTGGATCGATGGCGTGGATCTCTGCCACGCGCTCAAGCAAAACCGTGAGTACTCGGAGATCCCGGTGGTCTTCATGTCGGCGCGCACCGGTCCCGAGGACGTGCGCCGCGGCCTCAGCGCCGGCGCCGTCGACTACATCAAGAAGCCGTTCGAGCTCGAGCGCCTGCTGCGCCGGCTGCGTCAGCTCACCGGGATGACAGACCCGCACGAAGCACGTCCGTCGCGGGATCAGCGGCCGCACTGAAAGGATCGGCGACGCCCTCCAGGCTCGCCGCCCCCGCGCCGCCCACACCGGTCGCGCTGCGGTCGGCGCTCAGCGGGGACGCGGGCGCGAGTGGCAGCTCGACGGTGAAGCAGGCACCCTGCCCGAGGTCACTCGCGACCCCGATGGTGCCGCCGTGCGCCTCGACGATGTGGCGCGTGATGTAGAGCCCGAGGCCGAGGCCGCTCGAGTGCGGCCCGTCGGTGGCGCGCTCGAAGCGGCCGAAGATGCGCGCCTGCGCCTCGAGCGCGATGCCGTTGCCGTGGTCCTTGACCGCGAGGCACGCGTGGCCGTTCTTCTGCTCGACGCGCACGTCGATGGGCGCGCTCGGCGCGTACTTGAACGCGTTCGACAGCAGGTTCGTGACCACCTGCTCGATGCGGAGACGGTCCCAGCGTGCCATCGGCCGGGCCAGCACCTCGAGCCGGATCGGGCACGCGGCACGCGCCGACTCGTCGGCGAAGGGGTCGGCGACCTCGCGGACGAGCGCGGCGGCGTCGAGCTCCTCGAGCTCGAGCTGCAGACGGCCGCCGATGATGCGCGAGACGTCGAGCAGGTTGGCGGTGAGCTTGTCGAGCCGCAGGGTCTGGCGCACCGCCTTGTCGACCTTGTCGCACAGCCGGGGATCGGTGTCCTTGTCCTCCATCATGCGCAAGAGCGTCTCGAGCTGAAGCAAGAGCGAGGTGAGCGGCGTGCGCAGCTCGTGCGAGGCGATCGACAGGAACTCGTCGCGCAGCAGCACGGCGCGCTGGACCTCGCGGTAGAGTCGCGAGTTGTCCACGGCGATCGCGGCGCGGTGCGCGAGGTCGAGCGCCATGGACAGGTCGGCCTCGTCGTAGTGTCGACCGGCCGTCGAGGACGCCAGGGTCAGCGCGCCCAGGATGCGCTCGCGCGCGACCAGCGGGACGCACATGATCGACTCGGGCGCGAGCTCGGCGAGCAGGCTGGCGTGCGCCTCGTCGTGGGCGAGCCCGCGCAGCGCGTCGTCGGTGACCTTGCGCAGGAGCTCGGGCCGCCCCGTGCGCAGCACATCGGAGAGCCAGCCGCCCAGGTTCCGCGCGGGCGGGTACTCGCGGCGCAGCTCGCGCACGCGCGCCTCCTTGGTCGGATCGGCGTGCACGATCACGAGCTGCTCGAGGGTCGCCGCGGGCGCGCTGCTCACCGGCCCGCCGGCCACGACCGGGAACGCGTCGCCACCCTCGCTGAGCACCTCGATCACGCACCAGTCGGCCAGGCGCGGCACGGCCAGGCGCGCGGCGCGCTCGACGCTGGTACGGTAGTCGAGCGACGATGACAGGAGCGAGCTGGCCTCGGCGAGGAATTCGGAGCGCCGGCGTGCGATCTCCGCGGCGGCGTGCGCCCGCTTGAGGTCGTCGCAATCGGTGTACGTGCCCAGCCAGCCGAGGATGCGCCCGCGCTTGCCCAGCTCGGGCACGCCGCGGCACAGGTGCCAGCGGTAGGTGCCCTCGCGGGTGCGGATGCGGCACTCGGCCTCGTAGATCCCGCCGCTCGCGAGGGCCTGGCGCCACGGCTCCTCGCGGGCGCGCGAATCGTCGGGGTGGATGGCCGCCATCCACCCCCAGCCGTCGGCCTGCTCGGGGGTCTGCCCGGTGAGCTCGCCCCAGCGCCGGTTGAAGTAGCGCACCGCACCGTCGGGCGCCGCGGTCCAGACGATGGGCGGGATGGCCTCGGCGAGGTCGCGGTAGCGCTTCTCGCTGGCGCGCTTGAGCTCGGCGACCTCGCGCGCGCGGGCGCGCTGGTTGGCTTCGATGAGCGCGGCCGCCTGCTGCTTGATGTGCTGATCCTTGCGCTTGAGCTCGACGAAGATGCTGACCTTGGCGCGCAGCACATCCTCGTCGATGGGCTTGACCAGGTAGTCGACCGCGCCCACCGAGTAGCCACGGTAGAGCGCGCCCACGTCGGCGCCCGCCGCGGTCAGGAAGATGATCGGCGTGTGGCGCGAGCGCTCGCGCTCCTTGATGATCGCCGCCACCTCGAAGCCGTCCATGTCGGGCAAGTGGACGTCGAGCAGCATCAGCGCGTAGTCGTCCTCGAGGACGCGGCGCAGCGCGTCGCTACCGTTGTGCGCGGTGACGATCTTGTAGTGCGGATCGTCGAGGATCGACTTCACGACCAGCAGATCCTCGGGCCGATCGTCGACGACGAGGATGTTCACGTCGGGGCTGGGGATCCCCGACATCATGGCGCGATCGCTCTCGCGGCGGCGGGCGGCCATGCTCAGCGCACCCGCCGGTGGAGCCGGCCGTCGCCGATGGACTCGTACGAGCCGCGCCGCGGGTGCAGCGCGAACGCCTGCTCGTCGGCGAGCCCGAGCACGCCGAAACGCGCCAGGCTGGCATGGAAGAGCGAGAGCACGCGCGCCGCGCTGTCCTCGGGCCCGTCCTCGCCCGCGCCGGAAGACAGGATCAGGTGGAACTCGTTGGGCGAGCCGCCCTCACGCGGATCGTGCTGGAAGAAGGCCATGCGCTCGCGCAGGAGCGGTCGCATCGTGATCGTGCCGGGCGCGCGCGTGACGTACTCGTCGAGCGTGGCGCCGCCGCCGGCGGC
>JBKJOI010000812.1:0-20590 GCA_046595695.1 Haliangiales bacterium
GCGCGGCTCGAGTCCTACAAGTGGCCGGGCAACGTGCGCGAGCTCGAGAACACGGTCGAGCGCATGGCGATCCTGTCGCCCGAGGCGATCATCGCGCCCGTGCACCTGCCGCCGCGCGTGCTGGCGGCCGCGCCACTTCCGGCCGGCGTCGCCAAGCCGGCGCTGCCCGACGAGGGCATCGACCTGCAGGGTGCGCTCGACGCCATCGAGGACCGCCTGATCACCGAGGCGCTGCGCCGCGCCGACGGCAACAAGACCGCGGCGGCGCGATTGCTCGGGTTGAATCGCACGACGCTCATCGAGAAGCTGAAGCGTAAGCCGGTAAATTAGCGCGAGCGGCTACGCCCGGCTGCGTCTCCGGATCTTCTCCACCAGCGTCGTCCGTCTGAGCCCCAGCAGATGCGCCGCGCCGGTGCGATTGCCCGCGGTCCGCTGCAGCGCCTCGTCGATCAGCGCCTGCTCGATGCTCCCCAGCGTGCGCTCGAGATCCAGGCACTCCGCGGGCAGCTCGCGGTCGACGACGACCTCCTCGACCACCGCCTCGGCGCGCAGGCGCTCGGGCAGCGCGGCCACGCCGACCACGTCATTCGGGCTCGTGATCGCCAGCCGCTCGATCAAGTTCTCGAGCTCGCGCACGTTGCCGGGCCAGTGGTAGCCGTCGAGGACCTCGAGCGCCTCGCGGGTCAGCTCGATACGCCGCGCGCGCCGCTGCGCCGCCAGCTCGATGAAGTGCGCGGCCAGCGGCCGCACGTCGCCGATGCGCTCGCGCAGCGGCGGGACCTCGACCGGCACCACCTGTAGCCGGTAGAGCAGATCCTCGCGGAAGGTGCCCTCGGCGACCATGCGCCCCAGGTCACGGTGGGTCGCGGCCACGACGCGCACGTCGACCGGCACCGGCGCGGCGGCGCCGATCGGCGTCACCTCGCGCTCCTGCAGGAGGCGCAGGAGCTTGACCTGGGTGGCGAGCGGGACCTCGCCGATCTCGTCGAGGAAGATGGTGCCGCGCTGCGCCTGCAGGATCTTGCCGACCCCGCGCTCGCCCGCCTCGGGGAAGGCGGCGCTCGCGTGGCCGAACAACTCCGACTCGACGAGCCCCTCGGGGATGGCGCCGCAGTTGACCGCCACGAACGGCCGCAGCGCGCGCGACGAGCGATCGTGCACCAGGCGCGCGAGCATCTGCTTGCCGGTGCCGGTCTCGCCGCGGATGAGCACCGTGGCGTCGGTGCGCGCGACCCGATCGATCTGATCCAGCACGCGGCACATGGTCGACGACCGCGCGATCGGGCTCGCGGTCACGTCACGCGCCGCCGCGCGCTGCGTCAGCGCCGCCTCGATGGCCAGGTCGAGCTCGCTGGCCGTGAACGGCTTGGTCACGAAGTTCACCGCGCCGAGCTTCATCGCGGCCACGCAGGTGCGGACGTTGACGTCGCCGGTCAGCACGATGGCGGGCGTGCCGGGCTGCCGGTGCTGGAGCCGCTCGAGCACCGCGAAGCCATCGGCGAGCGGCAGGCGTAGATCGGTGACCACGAGATCGAAGGTGTCGACCTCGAGCCGGGCGAGCGCCTCCTCGGCGGTCGCCGACTCGACGACCTCGAGATCGAGGTGCTGGCGCAGGAGCCGCCGCACCAGCGCGCGCACGGCTTCGTCGTCGTCGACGACGAGCACGCGGGCACGCGGGTGCGCGCGCGGCGACGTGGGGCCGTCGATCCTCACGACCCGTGCGGCTCCGACGCGGGGAGCGCCACGAGATCGTCGTCGCCTTCGTCCACGCCGACGATCGGAAGCGGTACCCGGCCGGTGCCGGCGCCCGCGTCGGCCTCGAGCAGGGAGCGGTAGAAGCCCAGCCAGATGCGGCGCTTGTCCCAGGACAGGGTGTAGAACTCGACGCCGATGCCCTGCCCGGCCTGGGTCAGGCCGACGAAGCGCACGGTCGCGAAGATCGCCAGCTCGCCGTCGGGCAGCTGCAGGCGCAGGTCCAGGAGCGTGCCGGGCACGACCATCTCCTCGGTGCGCAGGAACATGCCGTCGGCGCTGATGTCGGTACCGATCAGGTCCTGGCCGCCGCTACGCCGATGCCAGCGTACCTCGACGTACGAGGGCACCCGCATCGAGCGTCTCATTTCGTGCTTCGCGACCATGGGTTTTCGTTGAAAGCAACCACTGTTCCACATTGGTCGGCCGTGCCAACTCACCGAAAGACCGAGAGTTCACCCGCGGCGACCCCTCGATCCGTCAGCGACATGACAGCCCGCACGCCCGCCAACCGTTGGAACCTCTGACAGTACGTACCGCTGCGACGGAAAAAACCGAGGGAAAGCGTAGTGGTCCGACTGGCCTGTCTCTTGCTCAGACCAAGGAGCAAGGCACATGACGAACAATACCCCCGTCGTCCGGAAGACACAGCGCACCTCCCAGCGCACATCGGCACCCGGACGCGTCCTGCTCGTGGACGACGACCCGCTGGTGCGGCGCAGCTACCTGCGCATCCTGGTCGAGGCGGGCGTCACGGTCGACGCGGCGGAGCACCCGCGCGAGGCGCTCGACCTGCTGAAGAGCGAGGCCAACGTTTACGACGTCGTGCTCTCCGACATCATGATGCCCGGCATGACCGGCCTCGAGCTCCTGCGCGAGGTCCACGCCCACGACGCCGACCTGCCGGTCGTGCTGCTCACCGGCACGCCCAGCGTGAGCACGGCCGTGGCCGCGCTCCAGGAAGGCGCCCTGCGCTACCTGACCAAGCCGGTGAACCCGACCGAGCTCTGCGACGTGATCCGTCTCGCGGTCGTCAACTACCGCCAGGCACTCGGTGTGCGCCAGGCCGCCCAGCGGGCCGGCACCACTGGCGCGCTGCGCCCGGCCCACGAGGTCGAGGCCGCGCTCGACAACGCGCTCGACACCATCTGGATGGCCTTCCAGCCGATCGTCGACGCGCGCACCCGCCAGCGCTTCGGCTACGAGGCGCTCCTGCGCAGCCGCGAGAAGTCGCTGCCGCATCCGGGCGCGATCCTCGCCGCCGCCGAGCGCCTCAGCCGCCTCGACGACGTGGGTGGCACCATCCGCGGCAAGGTCGCGCAGGCGATGGCGAACGCTTCGCCGAACGACGCCCTGTTCGTCAACCTTCACCCGCAGGACCTCGAGGACGAGACCCTGTTCGCCGCCGACGCGCCGCTCACGCCGTTCGCGAACCGCATCGTCCTCGAGATCACCGAGCGCGCCGCGCTCGACCAGATCGACGCGGTCGCCGAGCGCGTCGCGCAGCTGCGCCAGATGGGCTTCCGCATCGCGGTCGACGACCTCGGCGCCGGCTACTCCAGCCTCACCAGCCTCGCGCACCTCGCGCCCGAGCTGGTCAAGCTCGACATGTCGCTGGTGCGCGGCATCGAGCAGAACCTGGTCAAGCGCCGCCTGGTCAGCTCGCTGGTCAACGTGTGCCACGAGCTGAACGGGCTCGTGGTCGCCGAGGGTGTCGAGACTCCCGAGGAGCGCGATGCGCTGATCGCCCTCGGCGTCGATCTCCTCCAGGGCTACTTGCTGGGGCGGCCTGCACCGCCCTTCCCCGACGCGGAGTGGTAGCGATGACCACGCCAGAACCCAGCACGACCAACGTGCTCATCGTCGACGACGAGGCGGTCAACCGGAACCTCATCCGGCGCTTCCTCTCGGGCGGCGAGTTCACCATCCGCGAGGCCAGCTCGGGCGAGCAGGCGCTGCTCGCGGCCGCCGACACGCCGCCAGATCTCGTGATCTGCGACGTCATGATGCCGGGCATGAGCGGGTTCGAGGTCACCCGCGCGCTCAAGGAGCGCGCCGGCGATCGCTTCCTGCCCGTGGTCATGGTCACCGCGCTCACCGATCACGACTCGCGCGTGCACGGCCTCGAGGCCGGCGCCGACGACTTCCTCACCAAGCCCATCGATCCGCAAGAGCTGCAGATGCGCGTCACCAACCTGCTCGCGCTGCGCGCGAAGGAGATGGCGCTGGTGCGCCGCTTCGTCGAGCACACCGAGCTCTTGCGCTTCCGCGACGAGATGTCGGCGATGCTGGTGCACGACCTCAAGAACCCGGTCGCGGTCATCATCTCGAACATCGAGTATGCGCTGCACGCGACCGGCCTCGATCCCGAGACCATCGAGGCGCTCGACGACTCGCTCATCGCGGCGCGCCGCACCATCGGCATCGTCGGCAACCTGCTCGACGTCGCGACCCTGGAGGCGGGCCGGTTCGTGGCCAAGCGCGCGCCGGCCTCGCTGAGCGGCCTGGTCAGCGATCTGCTCGAGCAGCGCAGCACCACCGCGCGGCGCAGAAACGTCGAGCTGCGCTTCGACATCCCTGCCGATCTCGAGGTCGACGTCGATCGCGAGCTGCTCCTGCGCGCGCTCGAGAACGTGCTCGACAACGGCCTGCGCTACCTGCCCAACGGCGGCAAGTTGCGCGTATGGGCCGAGGCCGACGCGCACTCGTGCGTGCTGCGCATCGGCAACAGCGGACCCGCGGTGCCGCGCCACGCGCGCCAGATGGTCTTCGAGAAGTTCGGCCAGGGCGCGCCGGGGGTGGGTCGGATGAACCTGGGTCTCGGCCTCTACTTCTTCCGTCTCGTCGCCGAGGCGCACGGCGGTCGCGTGTGGATCGAGGAGAGTCCGGAGTTGCCCGCGGTCTTCGCCATCTCGCTCAAGCGCCGGCACGTCGACACCGTCAATGGGTTGGCCGTCGTGGTCTAGGTCTAAGCCCCGGCATTCATTGCCAGACACCCCCCAGCAGCCGCACGATCCTCCCGCCCGGATCGACCACGCCGCCGCCTGCCCCGACGACAATCAGCGGCTTTCCCTGTGATAAGCTGCGCGCGTGGCGACGCCTGCCTCACGCCGCAAGCGGTGGCTCTACCCGGTCGTCGTCCTCTCGGCGATGGCCGTCGCCGCGTTCGGCATCATCTACACCATCGATCGGCTGTCGTCGGGCCAGGGTCGCCCGCTCGACTTCTTCGACTACCAGTCGGATAAGATCACCGACGCGGTCGGCTCGCTGTCTTCGATGATCGCCGCGGTCCTCGGCATCATCATCACGGTGGTCAGCATCATCGTGCAGCTGTCGGCCGAGCGCTACACGCAGGTCACCGAGATGTTCTTCCGCGACCGGACCAACATGTCGGTCATGGGCTTCTACGTGGTCGGCTGCATGTGCGGGATTTTCACGTCGTTCTCCCTCGGCAAGGGCAACTTCGTGCCGCACATCTCGCTCACCGTGATGATGGTCATCGCGATGATCGGCTTCGCGCTGATGGCGCCCTACTTCGCCTACGTCTTCGACTTCTTGCAGCCCGAGAACATCATCTCGCGCATCCGCCGCCAGGCGTCGACCGCCGCCGAGCGTGGCCTGGCCACCGGGGCGCGCGAGGTCCGTGAAGACGCGCAGGCGGCGTCGCTGTCCGGCCTCGAGCAGCTCACCGACATCACGATCAACGCGGTCAGCGGCAAGGACAAGATCATCGCCACCGCCGGCGTCGACGCGCTCAAGGACCTCGCGGTCGCCTACCTCAAGCAGAAGCGCAACGGCAACGCCGCCTGGTTCTCGATCGGCGCGCGCATCCGCGCCAACCCCGACTTCGTGTCGATGTCGCCCGAGTCGCTCGACGATCTCGAGGAGCGCCGCAACTGGCTCGAGTTCAAGGTGCTGCGCCAGTACCAGTCGATCTACTCCGAGGCGCTCACGCAGATGCGCGACATCAACTACGTGGTCGCGATCGACACCCGCTACGTCGGCGAGGCCGCCATCCGCGTCGGCGATCCCGAGGTCCTGCGCCTGGTGGTGAAGTTCTTCAACACGTACATGCGCGCGACGCTCAACGCCAAGGACGTGCGCACCGCCTACAACGTGCTCAACCAGTACCGCCAGCTCGCCGAGGCCGTGCTACGCGCGGGCTGGCACGAAAAGGCAATCGAGCTGGCCGGCTTCCTCAAGTACTACGGCCACCTGAGCTTCACCATGAAGCTGCCGTTCGTGACCGAGACCGTCGCCTACGACCTGTGCGCGCTGTGCGAGGTCGCCCACGAGGTCGGCTCGGCCGCCGAGCAGCGCCTGCTCGACATCTTCCTCGAGGTCGATCAGCCCGAGCACGAGGGCGAGATCCTGGACACCGGCCTGCGCGGCGTGCGCAAGGCGCAGGTGAAGCTCGCGACCTACTACCTGGTCAAGAACGCCGACGCGCTGGCGCGGCGCATCCACGAGGACATGGCGCACGAGCGCCCCGAGCGGCTGCGCTCGATCCACGAGGAGCTCGCGGGCGTGGCCAGCAAGGACTTCTGGGAGATCATCGACCGCGGCACCAACTTCGACTATCTGCCGCCCGAGCGGAAAGAGGCGCTCGAACGGTTCTTTGCCTGGGACGTCGCGTCGGCGACGCCCGAAGCTGCTACGAAGGAGGCCATATGACGCGCTCGAATCGTTCCCATTACTCGCTGCGTGCATCGCTCTGTGCGGTCGCGCTCTGCACTCTAACCTTCGGCTCGGTGGGCTGCGGAAGCGCCGGCCTGCCCAGGCCGCGGCCGGTCACCGACAAGCTCGACGAGATGTTCATCGCGCGCGTCCCACCCGACAAGCGGCCGGCGGTGAGCGAGACCCAGAACGAGTTCCAGCTGGCGCGCTCCAACCAGATGACCGCTCAGGACGAGTACAACAAGGCCGAAACGGAAGTCCAGCTCAGCAGGTCGGAGATCGACAAGGCGGTCATCGACGAGCGCGGCGCCAAGCTCAAGCAGAAGGAAGCCGACGCCAGCCACGACCTCACCATCAAGAACCAGGCCGCCGCCGAGGTCCGCGCCGCCCAGCTCGGTCGCCGCGCCCTCGACAAGAAGCTAGCCTATGCGACGGCGCGCCGCGACTACCTCAAGATGGTGCTGCGCTTCCACGAGTTCGAGGTGATCAACAAGGAGTCCAAGTTCGAGCTCGAGAAGGCCAAGGTCGCCAAGAGCAACAACATCCGGCCCGACACCGGCTTCGCCTACGAGTCGTTCGAGTCGCAGCACAAGGATCGCAGCGCCAGCGCTCAGCGCGCCAAGGCCGACGCCGAGCGCCTCAAGGGCAAGATGACCGAGCGCGAGAGGGAGTGGCGCGCCGCCGAAAAGGAGTGGAACAGCGCGCGCGGCGTCGCCACGCCGCCGGCCGGCTCGACCGCGACCCCGTCGCTGGGCGACGCCGCGACCGGCACGCCCACGCCGGAGTGATCCACGCCACGCACGGCCGTGCGCGCGTCTCTCTGCTACCCCGAGGCAGCGAGAATCCCGCGTCTCACAACGTGAATTTTCGTCCCGACGGGCCTGCATGGGCGACCGCTGACTACACCTAACCACGCGAAAACACGTCGCCGTCACCGGGTGGGCCCGGTGGCATAGCGACTGCTACAGTTTGGGCCAATGCCAGGTCTCGATCGCAGGAAATTCCTCAAGATGACGGCCGCCGGCGCGGGTGCGGCCGTTCTTATCCCGCTGCTCTCGCGCAAGTCGGCGATGGCCGCACCGTTCGGCGAGTTCCCGACCGCGGCGGCGCCCAAGGCGCTGCCCGCCGACCGGCGCGCCAAGCGCGTGCTCGAGGTCTTCCTCTACGGCGGCCTGTCGCCTTGGGAGTCGCTCTACTGCGTCGAGGAGTACGGACGTCCCGACGACCCCGACATTACCCGGCGCAACAAGCAGCTCTACACCTTCGACGCCGGCGGTGGCATGACGCCGCGCCAGGCCATGACCCGCTGTGGCCTCCCCGGCACCGAGCCGCTCGGGGTGTTCTTCGCCAAGGACGCGCTCGGCGCCGACGTGAAGCTCGGACCGTTCGCGAGCGAGCTGCGCCAGCGCACCGACATCACCGACCGGATGCGCATCCTGGCCACCGCGCACAACCTCGAGCCGCACGAGGCCGCGATCCCGCTTGCGCTCACCGGCAAGCCGGTCGGCTCGCCGACCATGGCCGGCCTGGGCACGCACATCCAGCGCTGGCGCACCGACGTGCCGGATGCGGCGCGCAAGGCGCCCTACTCGTACGTGTTCTCGACCGGCGGCCTGCCCGGCGACAACGTGTTCGCCGCTTTCGCCACCGGCCAGCACCCGGGCCGAGCCCGCCCGCTGCGCATCAAGATCGACAACACCGAGCGCCTGACCGAGCTCTTGTCGCGCCCGACCATCGGCAGCGCGCAGGAGCGCGGGCAGTACGACGCGCTGGTCGGCGCCTACGCGCAGTCCTACGACAAGCGGCTGGTCTTCCCCGGGCGGGCCACGCCGGCGCGCTCGTCGCGTCTCTCCGATCTGGTCACCGCGAGCGGCGCGGTCGCCAACGCGGGCGCGGTCGCCGAGGTGATGGCGCCGACGTTCTTCGACCCCGTCAACTCGTCGGTGTGCACCGACTCGAACATCAACGTGCCGCTCATGAGCTTCAAGCTCGCCGCGCACCTCCTGACCCATCCGACCGAGCCGGCCAGCTACATCTGTGTCGTCGACACCGGCCTCGAAGAAGCCTCGGGCGGCGGTGGCTACGACACGCACACCGACAACTCGAAGGACCAGGCGCGCAACCTGCGCAACTGCTTCCAGCAGCTCGCCGCCATCATCAATGGCCCCGGCGAGACCGACCCGACCAAGCTGAACCTGGACGACACGCTCATCATCCTCAACACGGAGTTCGGCCGCACCCCCGACGCCCAGAACGGCGACGGGCGCAACCACCACCCGGGCGGCTACGCCACCGCGCTCATCGGCGGCCCGATCGAGTCGAAGGCGGTCGTCGGCGCCATCGGCCCCACCGGCTTCGCCGACACGTTCGTGAAGCCCAGCGAGGCGCGCATCGCCGCGCTGCTGTCGCTGGGCATCTGGCCGTTCTCGCCCGAGGCGTTCGGCGTCTCCGACGTCGACGGCGCCATCGAGGAGATCGAGGCCGTCGAGACGGTCACCTCGCGCGTCCTGGGGGTGCAGCTGTGAAGGACTCGCTCTTGAAGACCCTGCTCCTCGGCGCCGCGGTGTTCGGCACGGTGTTCGCGCTGGGCGGCTGCGGCGACGACGACGCGCCCGCCGCCGCCGATGCCGCGCCGCCCGACGCGCGCGTGCTCGACTTCACCGAATGCAGCGGCTCCGACGAGTCGTTCGTACGCAACGCTTCGCTCGCCCTCATCGGCAGGCGCCCGCTGTCGGAGGCCGAGGTCGACGTCTACGCGCAGCTCCTGCGCGCCGTCCGCGCCAAGGACGTCGCGGCCGGGCTGCCCGACGATCCGCAGCACGCGCGCCGCGTGGTCGCGCGCGCGCTCATGCAGAACCCCGAGTACACGCCGCGCTGGGAGCGTCACTTCCTCGAGCGGCTGCGCGTGCAGCGCCTCGACGATCAGGAGATGCGCGGCTGCTACGGCACCACCCAGCGCAGCTCCCATGGTGGCGCGCTGGCGCGCTCGGTCCGCGACACCGAGCCGCTGCAGGCCATCGGCGGCGGCGCGTTCACCGCCCGCGATCTGCTGCGCTCGTCCATCGAGGCCGATGACGTCTCGCCGATCTACCGCGGCAACCTGTTCGCGATGACCGCGCACGCCATCCCGGCCGCGAACGTCCCGCCCGTCGCCGCCGAGATCGCGCGCCGCGAGGACTTCGGCACCACCTTCGACGCGGTCTACCTGAACCGCGACATCGTGTGCATGGGCTGCCACAACAGCGAGTTCTCGACCACCTTCCGTGACGACCCGGCGGAGAACCGCCACTGGCCGCTGCCCGGCCTGTTCGAGAAGTCCATCTACGGCGTGTCGACGGGCATCGATCCGCTGCGCGCGCACGCGATGTTCCGCTACGACGGCTCCTTCGGCGGCGGTCAGGCCCCGTGGGGCTGGTCGGAGTCGTGCGGTTCCTTCGATCCCAACCCCAACGACACCGATCCGGCCGAGATCGACGCCTACTTCGCCGGCATCCGCGGCAACATGGTGACCGTCTACGACACCGAGGCCGCCCTCGCGCGCGGCTTCGCCAAGCTGCGCACCGACGGTCTGGCGCCGGGCGCAGGCGGCGAGATCGCCGACGCCGACGTCGCCTTCGCCTATCTGGTCGCGATGAACATCGTCGACGGCGCCTGGGCCGAGGTCACCGGCAACTCGCTGGTCATCGCCAACTACTTCCCGCGCAACGAGGCCTCGCGCGACGTGCTGCACCTGCTCACCGAGAAGTTCGTCGCGTCGGGCTTCTCGATGCAGGCGCTGCTCGAGGAGATCGTCGTGGGGCCGTACTTCGACCGGCTCGCACCCGCGGCAGGCTGCGGCTCCGGGCCCTACAACATGCCCGCCGTCTACGATCCCTGGGTGGTCAGCGATTCCGACCCGGAGCGCCGCAAGAACGGCCCGGGCGACGCGGTGCACGCGCTGTCCACGCGGACCGCGGCCTACGCTGCCTACGCCGCGCTCGGCTGGACGACCTCGCCGATCCAGGAGTTTCCCAACACCAGCGAGTGCGACCAGGCGTCCTGCAACGAGCTGGGCTTCGCCTGCCAGCAGCTGCAGGCCTGCTGCGCCGAGGAGCACGCCTACTGCGACCTGGGTCAGCCGCGCCCCGACGAGGAGGCGGTCGCCAACGAGCGCGCGTTCCAGCGCGCCACCGGCTTCTTCCTCAAGAACGCCGAGCGCGGCTTCCGCGGCCTCGACTTCCAGGCGCGGCTCGAGTGGGAGAACCGCTTCGGCACGTGCACGGCGCCGGCCGGGCTGGGCGGTGGCAACGACTTCGTCGACGGCCTGATCGCGCGCGCCGCGGCCACGCCCGATGCGACCTTCCGCGACGTCGTGGTCGCGCTCAAGGACCGACTGCTCGCCGAGCCGGTGGTCGACGACGCCGGCGAGATCGCGGCGCTCGAGGCCGTCCTGGGCGCCGGGCTCGACACCCCGGTGGCGGGCGCGACCGGGCTCGAGGCCAAGGCCCGCCGGGTCTGCGGCGCCCTGATGTCCTCGTCGCAGTTCCTGCTCGGCGGCCACGCGCCCCAGGCGGGGGTCCCGGTGCCCCGGCTGACCCCGCCCGAGGCCAGCCATGCCACCGTCTGCGCGGCGCTCGCCGGAAGGCCCCTGCCCGAGGGCCTGGTCGTCTCTTGCGCGGACGGCGCCCTCACCATCAATTGATCTAACCCGACCGCCCGGCTACGATGCTGGACGGTGGAAGACGCGCACGCCGTCGCTCACGAGGAATCCGCCCGAGTCCTCGTGGTGGATGACGAAAAAGTCATCCGCGAAATTCTCAGCGACTTCCTGACCATGGAGGGCTACGTCGTTCGCACCGTCGAGGACGGTGTCGCCGCCCTGCGTGAGCTGCAGCTCCGCCCCTACGACCTGGTCATCTCCGACCTCAAGATGCCGCAGATGGGCGGCATCGAGCTGCTCGAGAACATCGCCTCGAAGAACCTGAATGTGCTCACGGTCATCATGACCGGCTTCGGCACCGTCGAGACGGCGATCGAGGCCATGAAGAAGGGCGCGTACGACTACATCCTCAAGCCTTTCAAGGTCGAGGAGGTCGTGCACGTCGTCCAGCGCGGCCTCGATCGGCAGCGGCTGCAGGCGGAGAACATCCGGCTGCGCGAGGCGCTCTCGCTCTACCGGGTCAGCGAGGCCATCGCAACCTCGCTCGACCTCGAGCAGATCCTGAGCGTGATCATGGACGCCACGCTCGAGGAGACCGGCGCCGACGTGGTCATGCTCTACCTGCGCCACCCGCGCACCGGCAAGATGGAGGAGCACTCCAAGAAGGTCTCGCGCGACGCCGAGGGTACCGCGGACACGGGTGACATCGATCTGAACGAGCTCGACGCCTACCACCGCTCCGACAAGCCGCTGCTCGCCCACGGCATCCGCGCCAGCCGCTTCTTCCAGCGCGCCCCCGACGCCCGCCGGCTGGTCTCGTTCGCCTCGGTGCCCATGCGCATCGGCGACCGCGTCATGGGCTTCATGAACGCGTACTCGTACACCCGCGGCAAGAAGTTCGACGAGGGCCAGCGCAAGCTGCTCGCCATCCTGGGCTCGCGCGCCGCGGTCTCGATCGAGAACGCGCGCCTGTACGAGGACATCGTCGGCAAGAACCGCGCGCTGTCGACGGCGAACCTGTCGCTGGAAGAGAACTTCCGCCAGACCATCGTGGGCTTTGCGCACGCCCTCGACGAGAGCGACCGCTACACCCGAGGCCACTCCGAGCGCGTCGCGCACTACGCCATGCTGATCGCGCGCGGCCTCGAGCTGCCCGATCCCGAGGTCGAGACGGTGCGCCAGGCGGCGCTCATGCACGACATCGGCAAGATCGGCATCCGCTACGAGAAGCTGAACAAGCCGGGCAAGCTCACCCCCGAAGAAGTCACCATGTTCCGCACCCACCCGGCGAAGGGCAAACGCATCATCGAGCCCATCCCGTTCATGCAGAACCTGATCCCGGGCTGCTGGTGCCACCACGAGTCCTACGACGGCGGCGGCTATCCGCAGGGCCTCATGGGCGAGAACATCCCGCTCATCGGCCGCGTCGTCGCGGTCGCCGACGCCTACGACGCCATGACCTCGGATCGCTCGTACCGCCGCGCCCTGCCCCACGACGTCGCGATCAACGAGCTCGACCGGTGCTCGAACGTACAGTTCGACCCGAACATCGTCGACGTCTTCCTGCGTGTGATCGCGAAGTACCGCAAGGAAGCGATCGCCGCGGGCGTCGAGATCCCGCGCTAGCCAGCGAGAGGCCAGCCCGCGCCGCGTTCGCCGCTACTGGCAGACGGTGGCTTCGAGCGCGATCGAATCGAGGAAGAAGTTCGTCGGCAGCGAGACATCCGTTGTGCCGTGCAAGCGGACCCGGATCGTCTGGCCCGCGTAGTTGCCGGTCAGCGGGAAGTCGAACGGCGTGAACGCCGTGACCGTGTTCAGGTTGGAGAATGTCGGCGCGCCGCCGACTGGCTCGAGCAGCACCCCGCCCGGGGTCTGGATCTCGAAGAACAGCTTGTCGAAGGCGGTCGCGACGGTTTCCTGGGTCGCCACCAGGCGCTGGCCCTTCAGACGGATCGCCGTCGTCGCCGCGGGGATGGCCACGTCCTGGAACACCTGGTCGATCGAGTTGTTGTCGCCGCCGATCCAGGTCGCGAACGCGGGCGAGTGCGGCGCGATCTGCAGCGTCGGCGTGGTGACCACGATCTCGTAGGCGCCCGCCGAGGTCTCCGACCAGCTCACGTTGCGGCCCAGGTCGAAGCTTGGATTCGCGAGCAAGTTCATGGTCGTGGGCATGCACGGTGTGGCGTCAGGGGTGCCGGGCGGTGCGTCGGGCAGCGGCTGCGCGTCGACCATCGGCGGCGCGTCCGGCAAGGCCTGCGCGTCGGGCATCGGCTCCACGTCCGGCTTGGGCTCGGCGTCGGGAGCCTCGGGATCCGCGTCGATACGGCCACCCGACGGCGCATCGGCCTCGGGTCCACCGTCGCCCTCCGAGTTGGTCGTGGCGCACGCCGCGACGGTCGCGAAGACGACGAGACCCATGAAACCTGCGAACCCTTCCAGACGACTGCACCGCATTACTGCTCGCTCCAGACTCTCTCCCCCCGCCTCCGGCATGATAGCCCGGCCGCCAAAAATTTGCCCACTGGCGCTCCCTGACCGAACCTGGGTCGATGCGGCCAGCCGGGAGAATCCTGCTCAAGATTCCCCTCAAGACGATCGCCGACCGGCGCGCGCGACGCGCCATCCCGACCGTGCCACCGACCGAGACCGAGTTCACCGCCGACGAGCAGGAGGTCTTCCTCGTGCTCGAGCGGCGCGGCCCTCAACGCAGCACCAGTAGCGCCCGCGCCAGCAAGATCACCCGCTGATCCGGTAGGTTACCGGCGCCGGGCGGGGACCCTCGCCGGGCGAGTCGGCGCGCAGCACCGCCTGGTCCATGAGCGCCAGGCCGGTCGCCACCACCACATCGGACGAGGCCAGCGCCGCCGGCTGCTTCGATAGCCGGCGGGTGAACTCGCGCCGCACCATGGGCACCAGGCTGGTGCCGCCCACGAGCAGGAACTCGTCGAGCATCTGCACCGGCCAGCGCGCCGCCTCCAGCGCCCGCGTGGTCGCCTCGATCGCGCGGTCGACGAGCGGCTGCCAGTGCGCCTCGACGGCCGGGCGCGAGAGCCTCACGCTGAGGTCACACGAGACGCCGTCCTTGCTGTAGGCCGCGGGCATCTCCAGCAGGGTCTCGGCGTCGGCGGAGAGCTTGCGCTTGGCCAGCTCGCTGCGCAGCACGAGCTCCGCCCAGCGCACCGTGTCGCGGTGCAGGTCGACGCGATGGCTGCGGAAGAGCTGCCCGGCGACCGCCTCGGCCAGCGTCGAATCGAAGTCGTCGCCGCCCAGGAAGGGATCGCCGGCGGCGCCGACGACCGTGAGCTGGTCGCGGCTCTGCACCAGCAGCGAGCAGTCGAACGTGCCGCCGCCGAAGTCGCAGACCAGCACGCGCCGGTCCTGGGTGGCCCGGCCCAGGCGCGCGCCCCAGGCGGCCGCCACCGGCTCGTGCACGAAGCGCACGGTCTTGAAGCCGGCCAGCTGGGCCGCGCGCGCCAGCGCCGGCGT
This sequence comes from Haliangiales bacterium, assembly GCA_046595695.1. Taxonomy (GTDB): domain Bacteria; phylum Myxococcota_A; class Polyangia; order Haliangiales; family SHYZ01; genus JBKJOI01. Next base: position 14,555 of record JBKJOI010000812.1, read on the forward strand.
GTAGCCGGGCGCCGTGTCGACGGGGACCGACATGGTGGCCCGGGTGATCGGTACACCTACACTGGCCTCGGCCAGCTCGCGAAGCCGGGTCAGGATGGCGGCGACCATCTGCAGCGGCGAGTAGTCGTTGCCCTTCACGCGCAGCAGCACCTGGTCGTCCGGACCGGCCACGATGCGGTAGCCGACACCCTGATCGAACACGCGCACCTGCGGGTCGGAGAACGGCCGCCCGAGCAGCCGCTTGATCGACGTGATGGTGCGCTCGGGGTCCGAGAACGCGCGCGCTGGCCCCGAGGAGCCGACCTGGAACGGTCCCTGCGCCGGCACCACGACCACGCTCGGCACGTGGGCGCGGCCGTCGTCGACGATGAGCCGCAGGCGCCCGTCGACCGCCAGCACGGCCTTCGAGTCGTAGGTTCCGAAGTCCACTCCCAGGGCGGGCTCGGTGGAGGGGGTCGGCACGCTGCGGTAAATCGTCCGGGTGTCCGCACTCTTGAGCGCAAATCGCCCGCGCCGCGCACCGGGGTCAGCGGGACTTCGACGCGACGGTGAAAAAGCGCTGCGGCCCTCAAGGCTGGCCCGAGGTGGCCGATCCGTCCCTGCGCATGGCCCTCAACAAGGTTCTCCTCGTCGACGACGAGCCCGACATCCGACGCATCGGTCAGATCGGGCTCGAGCTGGTCGGCAAGTGGATCGTCGTGCAGGCGCACAACGGCATCCAGGCGCTAGCGCTGGCCGCGAGCGAGCTGCCCGACGTGATCCTGCTCGACGTCATGATGCCCGACCTCGACGGGCCGAGCACGTTCGTACGCCTGCGCGACAACCCGGCGACCACGCACATCCCGGTCATCTTCATAACCGCCAAGGCCCAGGTCGACGAGGTCGCGTCGTACCGCGCGCTCGGCGCCGCGGGCGTGATCGCGAAGCCCTTCGATCCGATGACCCTGCCCAGCGAGATGCGCAGCATCATCGACGGTCTGGGTCGCTGAGATCAGCATGCCGTCGGCGTCGCTGGACAGTGGCCGCACCACCTCCGGGCACGCCTCGCCCCCGGGCGTGAGCGACGGCTACGCGGCGCGACCGCTCTCCGACCAGGAAGATCTGCTGCGCGCGCTCTTCCACGGCCCGGTCTCCATGGCCATCAGCGGCGCCGACGGCCGCTGGCGTCGCGTGAACGACTCCTTCCTGCGCATGACCGGCTTCGAGCCCGACGAGGCCCTCGGCAAGACCGGCGCCGAGATGGGCCTGTTTCCCCAGCCGACCGAGGTCGCGCGGCTCACCCGCTCCATCCGCCGCGGCGCGCAGGTGCGCGACGCGGAGCTGGCGTTCCGCCGCAAGAACGGCCAGGCCGGCCACCTGCTCGCGTCGGTCGAGCCGGTTAAGCTGTCGGGCGACCCGTGCACGATCTGGATCTTCGTCGAGATCAGCGGGCGCAAGCGCGCCGTCGCCAAGCAGCAGCAGTACGAGCGCGAGCTCAAGCAGAAGAACCGCCTGCTCGAGGGCCTCACGCGTGCGCAGGCGGCGTACATCGGCCAGGGCGAGTCGCGCCGCGTCTTCGACGACATGCTGGTCAGCCTGGTCGATGTCACCGGCAGCCAGTTCGGCTTCATCGGCGAGGTCCAGCGCACCGGCGACGGCACCCCGTTCCTGCTGACCTACGCGATGACCGACCTGGCCAGGACGACCGAGGAGCGCGCGCTGTTCGAGAAGCACCAGCGCGGCGGCCTCGAGTTCCACGACATGAACACGCTCTTCGGCCTGGTGATCCAGGCGGCCGGACCGGTGAACATGCCGGAGGAGCTGGAGCACGCCGCCGGAGGCCCGGCGCCGCGGCTCTCGCTCGGCGGGTTGCCGCCCGGGCACCCGGTTCCCTTCACCTTTATCGGCCTGCCGGTGATCGGCAGCCAAGGCGGACCGGTCGGCGTGATCGGCCTCGCCGATCGCGCGGGCGGCTACCCGGTCGACCTCGTCCAGTCGCTGCAGCCGCTGGTCGCCGGCTGCGGCACGCTCATCGAGGCGCAGAAGGCGCTGCGCCGCCAGCGCGAGGCCGAACAGGCGCTGCGCGACAGCGAGGAGCGATTCCGCCTGCTCGTCGATGGCGCGCGCGACTACGCGCTGCTGATGCTCGATCCGTTCGGCCGCGTGACCAACTGGAACGCCGGCGCCGAGCAGATCACCGGCTACTCCGCCTCCGAGAGCGTCGACATCCACTTCTCGCGCTTCTACGCCGCCGAGGCGGTGGAGGCCGGTATCCCCGACGCCGAGCTGCGCGCCGCCGAGGACCAGGGCCGCTGCGAGGTCGAGGGCTGGCGCGTCAGCAAGGACGGCACGCGCTTCTGGGCCTCGATGGTGCTGACCGCGCTGCGCGACGGCACCGGCGTGCTGCGCGGCTATGCGCAGCTCACGCGCGACATCACCCAGCGCAAGCAGCTCGAGCGCATGAAGAACGAGTTCGTGTCGGTGGTCTCACACGAGCTGCGCACGCCGCTCACCGCGATCCGCGGCGCCATGAGCCTGCTGCAGGGCGGCGTCATGGGCCCGCTGCCGGCGAGCGCGCTCGAGCTGGTCGAGATCGCGCGCAGCAACTGTGAGCGGCTCGTCCGCCTCATCAACGACATCCTCGACATCGAGAAGATCGAGGCCGGCATGATGGACCTGCGGCTGGTCCGCCTCGAGCCGGAACGCCTGGTCGCGCGCACGCTCGACAGCCTGCGCGCGATGGCGCGCGAGGCCGGCGTCGAGGTCGGCTACGAGCTCGTGCTCGCGGACGACTGGCGCGGCGACGAGGACCGCGTGATCCAGGTGCTCACCAACCTGGTCTCGAACGCGGTGAAGTTCTCGCCGCCGGGAGGCCACGTCATCGTGCAGATCGCGCCCGGCGAGCGCTCGCACGTGCGCGTCTCGGTGCGCGACCAGGGCCAGGGCATCCCCGCCGACAAGATGCGCCTCCTGTTCGGCAAGTTCCAGCAGCTCGACGGTTCGGACTCGCGCAAGAAGGGCGGCACCGGCCTCGGCCTGGCCATCAGCAAGGCCATCGTCGAGCACCACGGCGGTGCGATCGGCGTCGAGAGCACGCCCGGCATCGGCTCCACGTTCTGGTTCGAACTGCCGCGCTGGGAGGCTGCCTCGTGAGCCACACGTTCTTGCTCGTCGATGACGACCCCCACTTCCGCGCGCTGGTGTCGAGCTTGCTCGTGTCGCGAGGCCACCTGGTGTTCGAGGCCGCGACCGGCAGGCTGGCGACCGCGGCGATGCAGGAGACGCGGCCCGACCTGGTGATCGTCGATGGCCTGCTCCCCGACACGGATGGCCTGCGCTGGATCCGCACGCAGCGCGAGCTCGGCGACAGGACGCCGGTGGTGTTCGTCTCGGCGTTCTGGAAGGACATGGACTCGTTCCAGAAGCTGACCCGCGGGCTGGGCGTCTCGATGGTGATCCACAAGCCGATCTCGCCCGCGACCTTCGTGCAGCAGATCGACACCGCTCTCCAGCAGGCGGGCGCGGCGCTCGGGGCGCCCCAGGAGCCGGCGAAGCCAACGGCCGCTCCGCCCGCCGTCGTCGCGCTGTCCCCGCGCCCGCTGCCGCCGCCGCGGGTGGTGAGCGCGTCGTCCCCGCTGCCGGAGCGCGCGTCGATCACCCGCAGCGACATCGACATCGCGCTCGCCGCGGTCACCGCCGACTACGCGCGCGCGCTGCCCGACAAGGTCGCCGACCTGCGCCGCCTGGTCGAACGCGTGATCGACGGCCCACGCGACCCCGGCGTGCTCACCGAGGTGCGCTCGAGCGCGCACAAGCTGAGCGGTACCGCCGGCTCCTACGGCTTCCCGCGCGTCGGCGACGCCGCGCGCGGGCTCGAGCAGCTCACCGTCCGCGCCCTGGAGGGCGCGCCCGCCTCGGCATTCGAGTGGGCGCGGGTCCTGGATCAGCTCATCAAGTCGGAGGGCAGCGCGCCGGTCGCCAGCCTCGACGAGGCGCGCAGCCCCGCCGAGGCCAGCCGGTCCAACCGCGTGCTGCTCGTCGACGACGATCCCGAGTTCCTGAAGATGGCGGCCGCGCTCGGCCGTGAGCGCGCGCTCAACCTGGTCACCGCGACCTCGGCGGCGCAGGCGCTGGCGCTGGCCGCCGAGGCGCCGCCCGACGCAGCGATCATCGATCTCAAGCTCGACGTCTTCGACATGAGCTCGTTCGAGCTCGCGCGTGCCCTGCGCTCGCTGCCCGGCTGCGAGGCGCTGCCGCTGGCCTTCGTGTCGAGCGGCGGCCAGCTCGCCGACCGCATCGCCGCCACCTACGCGGGCGCGTCGCTCTACCTGTCGAAGCCGCTCGACGCCGAGATGCTCTCGCAGGCGGTGCACCAGCTCACCGCCGCCAACCGGGCGACCCGGCCGCGCCTGCTCATCGTCGACGACGACGAGGACTTCGTGCGCGGCGTGAGGGCGATCCTGCACGACACCGGGCTCGAGACCACGGTGCTCACCAACGCGGCCCTCATCGTCGAGACCCTTGAGGACGTGCGCCCCGACGTGATGCTCCTCGACGCCACGATGGGGCAGTTCTCCGGCTTCGACATCTGCCGGATGGTCCGCACCATCCCCAAGTTCCAGGACCTGGTGATCCTGTTCGTCACCGCGCTCGGCGACACCGAGAGCCGCCTGGCCGCGTTCCGCGTCGGCGCCGACGACTACCTCATCAAGCCCATCGTGAAGGAGGAGCTGCTGGCGCGCATCCGCGTGCGCGTCGAGCGCAGCGCGCTCCTGCGCGAGCGACTCGACCGCGACGCCCTCACCGGCCTGCCGCTGCGCCGCACCTTCCTCGAGCAGCTGTCGACCCGCATGTCCGAGGCGCGCCGGCGCAGCCGCTCGCTGGCGCTGGCGCTGCTCGATGTCGACCACTTCAAGAGCATCAACGACACCTATGGGCACCTCGCTGGCGACCGCGTGCTCGCGGCGCTGGGCAACCTGCTGGCGCGACGCTTCCGCAACGAGGACCTGCGCGGCCGCTGGGGCGGCGAAGAGTTCGTGCTCGCCTTCGCCGAGGAGTCGCCCGCCACGGTCGGCATGATCCTGGGCCGCGTGCTCGACGAGTTCTCCGCGCTCGACTTCCGCGGCGACGCCGGCGAGAGCTTCCACGTGACCTTCAGCGCAGGCATCTCCAGCATGCCCACCGATGGCGAGGTCGTGCATGCGCTGCTCGAGCGCGCCGACCAGCGCCTCTACGCCGCCAAGCTCGCCGGGCGCCGCCGCATCGTGTGCGGCGACTTGCCGACGGCACGGGGAGTGGCGCAATGAGCCGGCGCGACCGCAAGGGCAAGGCCGAGCTGGAGGCGCTGCGGCGGGCCGTGGAGAACGGCAAGCACCAGGTCGATCTCGATCGGCTCGCCGAGAAGCTGGTCAGCCACGAGCTGCAGCGGCGCGCGATGGTCGTGGCGGTCACGCGGCGGCGCGCCACCGCGCGGTCGCGACGCGCCGAGGTCGCCAGCACGCGCGCCACGCCGCCGCTGCGCGGCCCCGGCCGTTCGCGCCGCAGCTAGGCGGAGGCCCCGAGCTCGAACCGCCGAGACGCCAGGAGCGCCGAGGTCGGAGAAGCCATCAGAATGTTGGGGGGATCGAGCTCAGGCGGTCAGGGCGAGGCGCAGCGCGGCCACGGCGCGCTTGTGCAGCTGGCACACGCGCGACTCGGTGACGCCCAGGACCTGGCCGACCTCGGCGTAGCTCAGCTCCTCGTCGTAGTAGAGCGAGAGCACCAGGGCGTCGCGCTCGGGGAGTTGGCCCAGCGCGTTGCGGACCTGGGCCACCAACTGCGCGCGCTCGAGCTCGTCGTGCGCGCGGGCCGGCGTCGAGCTGAGGTGCATCGAGGGGTCCAGCTCGACCATCGCGACGTGCGCGAGCATCTCGATGCGGTCGCGGTACTCGTCGACCGTGACGTCGAGCGACTTGGCGATCTCGTCCTCGCTGGGCGTGCGGCCCAGCTCCTGCTCGAGCGCGCGCACGGTGCGGCCCAGGTGCCGCGCGGTGGAGCGGACACGCCGGGGCATGATGT
>JBKJOI010000805.1:0-5110 GCA_046595695.1 Haliangiales bacterium
CTCGGCGGTGCGCACGATCACCTCGCCGGCGGGCGCGATGACCTCGGCGGCGCGTACGCCCGCGTAGCGCCGGCCCACGCCCTCCTGCGCGTCGAGCGTCACCGCGTGGAACTTGCGCAGCGTGCCGTCCCACTGCAGGTAGCCGACCAGCAGCTTCCAGGGCGGTCTCACGCCGGTGGTGCCAGGGCCGACGTCGAAGCCCTCGGGGGCCGCCTGCTCGTCGACCGAGGACTGCTGCCCGGGGCCGTCGAACTCGAGCTGGAAGGTCTCGAGCGTGCGCGTCGATTGCGTGGTCGCGCAGGCGCCGCCGCTCGTCGCGGGCGCGAGCGCGCGCTCGACACCCACCAGGTAGACCGGGTACCAGGCCTCGGCGTCGTCGGTGGCCACGCTCGACTGATCGAAGAGGCCCGGGCTCACCACGGTGGCCGCCGCGACGACGATCTCGTAGCCGTAGCCGTCCAGCGCGAGGCCGGCGGCGAGCGTGACCTCGACGTACGGCTTGCCCAGGGCGGTCTTCTTGGCGGTGCCCGAGAGCACGAGCCCGGTGACGATGCCCCACGAGTGCAGCAGCCGCCCGTGGCGCCCCTGCCAGCCGGCGGCCTGGCGCACGACGCCGTTCAGATCGTCGGCGGCGATGTACTGACCCTCGTGGAAGGTCGGCCGGGAGATGGCATCGGCCATGAGCTAGTCCTCCTTCTTGCGTCGCCGGCCGCCACCGGCCGCGCCGCCGCCGTTGCCGGGCGGGTCGCCCAGCTTCTTCACCAGCGCGGTGTAGTCGGCGCGCAGGCCCTCGAGCTCGCGCGTCAAGGTATCGACGCGCTCGAGCGCCGCCGCCTGGCTGCCCGCGGCGTAGCGCTTGAGCTCGCTCTCGAGCAGCGGCTGGATGCCCGCGCGGATGCGGCCGTCGACGCGCTCCTCGAGGGTCTTGCCGGTCAGGCCCTCGCGCGCAAACGATCCCGCCACCTCGGCGTGGATGCGCTCGCCCAGCGCGGTCGCGGTGAAGCCCTCCGACGCCAGGGCGTTGCGCACCGACAGGGACAGCCGCCGGTCGAAGGCCTCGCGCTCGAGCCCCTCGGTGTCGAGCCGGCTCCTGACCGCGTCGTCGAGCCGCCGGCCCAGCGCCTCGGCGACCAGGCCGTTCGCGGCCAGCGCGCCCTGCAGGGTGCTGCTGATGCGCGAGTCGAGCGACTCGCGGTTGAGCCCCAGCGCCGCGACCTTGGCATCGACCGACGCGCCGATCCGCTGGGTCATGGACGAGGTGTCGAGGCCGCTGTTGCGGACCACGCGCTCGAGCTCCTCGCGCTGCCGGTGCTCGATCACCGGCAGCTGCTGCTCGACCGCGGCCAGGATGGCCGGACGCAGGCTCTTGCTGAGCCCCTCGTCGGAGGCCGCCCAGCCCTCGAGCTGCGCGCGCACCGCCTCGCCGCGCTCGGCGCGCAGCTTGGTGAGCGTCACCTCGGCGGAGCGCTCGACCGCGCTGCTAAGATCGAGCTTCTTCTCCTCGACGCCGCGCGCGACCGCGTCGAACGCGATGCGCTCGACACGCTTCTTGACCGGCTCGCTCTCGAGGATGGCCAGGATCTCGCCGTCCTGCTTGCGCACCGCGGCGTGGGCGCGCTTGCGACTGTCGCCGCCGTAGCGCGCCGAGATCATGCGGCCGAGCTGCTCGGCCACGCGCGCAAAGTCCCGGAACTGTAGCTCCGGGTTGCCGCCGGGCAGGTAGATCGAGGCCAGCTCGCTGATCAGCAGGTCAGGCAGATCCTTGGACGCGAAGTCGGGACCGCTGAGCACGTCGGCGAGCCGCATCCGGCTGCCGCCTGCGCCGTACGGCTGCGCGCGGCTGGCGAAGCTGGCGAAGCCCTCGTCGTCGGTGTTGTCGGGCACCGGGTCGGCCTGGCGATCACGCGGGGGCGGCCGCCGGGGCGCGCGGATCGGCTCGCAGCACGCCCACTCGAGCAGCCGGCTCACGATGCGCAGCGGCCCCAGCCAGTAGCGCAGGTTGGCCGCCGACAGCACCCAGCGCCGCCCCAGGTTGCAGATGTCGATCACGTCGCAGCCGTCGACGCGCAGGCACGCCAGCAGCACCGCCGGGTCGTCGCAGGGTGTGCACTGGGGGTTGAGCGCGGCGCAGAAGCAGTCCTGGAAGTAGCGCAGCAAGGACGCGGTCAGCCGCTCGACCGCGCGCAGGAACGACTCGACGTCGCTGCGGTGCAGCTCGCCGGCCCCGCTCGGGCTGGGCAGGAGCAGCGCGTCGATCTCGCGCAGCAGGTCGCAGTGGGTGCGCGGCGCCTCGCCCACGCGGTCGAGCAGATCGCGGCGTAGATCGGCGAGCGCGTCGAGCAGCTCGCGGTGCAGCGCCAGCGAGTGCGGCGCGCCGGCGGCGAACAGCGCCGCCTCGTAGCTCGGCGTCGCGGTGTCGGCGGGCGCCGGCGTGGTCGGCGCCGGCACCCACAGCCTGGCCAGGGTCATTGTCTCCTGGGCGATGCGGCGGTCGACCGAGGTGTCGAGCTCCTTCAGCGCGTCGGCCTCGAGCTTCGGCACCGCCTCGGTGAGCTTGGCGTGCGCCTGCGTGAGCGTCTGCGGCAGGGTCGACGCGTGGGTCTCGAGCGCGAAGCGCTGCGTCTGCGTGTGCAGGTACCAGCGCGCCGCCCAGGTGGCGAGCTCGGTGAACGCCTCGAAGGCTCCGTCGGGATCGCCTTCGCGCCTGGTCTGCGACGACAGGTAGGGCTCGAGCGCGTCGATGCGCCGCGTGAGCTCCGCCTGGTAGGTGTCGCCGCGGCTGATCGGCTCGTGGTCCTTCTCGTACAGGTCGAGGACCTGGTGGGCGTCCTCGAGCCGCCGCGCCTGCTGCTGGACGGCGCGCGCGGCCGCGAAGCTGGACTCGGCGTTGATGAAGTCGCCGATGCAGCACAGCATGTGCGAGAGCACGTCGCTGGGCGCGGCGCCGGCATCGCGGCAGCGCAGCTCGAAGCGGTAGCCCTCGCGCACCCGCGTTGGCTCGCAGGTGGTGCCCGCGCAGGCCTCGTCGGTGGTGTAGGGCGCGACCGGCTCGGTCTCCTCGTCGGCGTAGCGGATGTACAGGCAGTAGACGCGATCGCGCTGCGTGCGCGCCGGCGGCGCCGGGGCGGGTACGGCCCGCGCCGGCGCGGCCGGCGACGCCACCATGGCCATGCGCGCGACCATCGCCGCGTCGGGCGTCGCGGGCACCTCGGGCTTCGCGATGGGCTTGCGCTTCTTCGGCTCGGGCTCCTCCTCGCACGGGTCGCCGCAGTCGAAGCCGCCGCGCAGTCGGGTGCGCAGCTCGCGCACCATCGCCAGCACGTCCACCGACGACGGGCAGGAGACCACGATGTCGTTGCCGCAGCAGTCGATCGCGTAGCCGGGCGCCACGGTGACGCGCCCGGGCTCGCAGGGATCGCAGCTGACCTCCAGGCCACAGGCCACGCCGTCTCCGAAGAGGTAGCGGTTCTGCAACCGGTGCTTGTCGACCACGTAGGTGACCAGCTGCTGCAGGTCGTCCTCGGTGAGCAGCTGGCCTGCGAAGAACTTCGGCCGCACCAGCGCGCCCATGGCGGCGCCCGCGCCGGCGGGCACCGCGCAACTGCCGCCGCCGCCGCTCCCGCCGCAGCCGCAACCGCCGGCGGTGCGGGTACCGGCGCTGGTGCTCATGCCGCTCGACATGACCCCGACGCCGACCGATGTGGAACCGCCGCCGCCGCCACAACCGCATCCACTCTTCGCGCTCATGAACTACCTCGCCTCCGCGGACTTCTTGGAAGTCACGTAGAACCAGCTTTCGAACGTCCCGCCCGGCGTGCCGTTCCCCGAGCGCCACGCGCCGGGGCGGAACGGCGACTGCGCGCAGAGCGCCTCGTCGTCACCGTCGTCGTGGTCGTGCTGCCCTGGCTGCTGCTCCGGATCGTCCTTTCCCTTGCCGCCGCCCTGGCCGCCGCCCTCGCCTTCGCCCGGCTCCACCGGCGCGATGCCGTCCGCGGCGAGCGGCACGCGCCCGCCCACGTGGTTGCCGTCCACCGGCAGGCAGCAGGCGTCGAGCACGAAGTCGCAGCGCAGCCGGATGTGCAGCCGGTCGCCCGGGCTCCAGCGCTCGTCGGTCGCCTGCCGGAAGACCACGCGCCGTACGCGCTCGTGCGCGGGCTTCTCCATCGTGAACGGGATCCACTGCAGGTCGCCCGCGGGCGCCCCGCCGCCGCCGTAGCGCAGCACCTCGAAGACGCCCGGCGCGGCGATGGTCGCGGCCTCGATCTCGCGCGAGAAGCAGAACGCGAGCCCGGGGCCGTGCTTGCCTGCCGACTGTCCGTCGGCGCGGCCGAGCAGCTTCTGGAACGCGTCGAACGGGTACGCCGCGCCGTGCCTCCAGCTGAGCGATGTGACCGTGACCGGATCGTGGAGCGACAGCATGCGGCGGACGCCGTCGTCGACCGAGACGTGGCCGCCCATCCCCTCGTCGAGGCTGAAGCCACAGACGCGCGCGAGCGGCACGCACTCGCCGGCGGCCGGCTCGCAGCACGGATCGCAGCGGTCCATCGACTCGGGCGGCGCGAGCGAGATGCGCACGCAGGTGGCCTCGCGGATGCGCGCGAACTGGTCGCCCGCGGGCGCGCAGCGGTCCACGCTGATCGGACGCACCGCGCGGGTCGGCGTTTCCGCGTAGCACAGGCTCACCCACAGGGTGTGCTCGCCGCCCGCCTCGACGGTGCGCCGGTCGTGTGGCGACAGCGCGCGCCAGATCTCGACGTCGAGTGGCGTGGAGACGATCAGCTCGCGGCCGTGTGGATCGATGGCGAGCCCGCGCCCGATCTCGAGGCGCGCCTTCCGCCCCGGGGGCTCGCTGCCATCGGTCTTCCTGGCCGCGAGCGCCTTGAGCTCGCGCGCCTGCGCCTCGAGCGTCTTGACCACCTTGCGCAGCTCGTCCTGCGCCTGGCCGGCGGGCAGCTTGGCCGCCGAGGCGGCGACGTCTGCGGCCTGCTGCTCGAGATCCGCGGCGCGCCGGCGCAGACCGGCGTGCTCGGTGTGCGGCAGCGGCGCGCACGGATCGGCGTCGGGCGGCACCGGCGTCACGCTCAGGCCGCAGACCACGCCCCAGCCGTGC
>JBKJOI010000961.1:0-3155 GCA_046595695.1 Haliangiales bacterium
ATCGGGCCGCGCAGCGTCGGCCCGATCTTGCGCGGCGGTGTGCGCGGCGGGCTGGCGGCGGCGTTCGCGCCCGCCGAACTGGCCTCGGGCACGCGCGGCGTCGATGCTTTGTGGGGCGCGTTCGTGGGCCACCTCGGCGTCGAGTGGCCGGCGGGCGGCGGCGTCACGCTGCTGCTGAACGCCGACCGTTCGTACCGCGCGCCCAACCTGGACGATCTCACGGCGCGCCAGTCGATCGGCCCAGGCTACCAGTTCGAGAACGTCGAGCTCGAGCCCGAGGCGGGCACGAGCGCCGAGCTGGGCGTGCGCTGGCGTCGCGGCGTCGTCGACGCGGAGGGCTGGCTCTACCGCTCGTCCCTGGCCGGCGCGATCGCGCGCGTGCCGCGCGGGGTCGACGAGTGCCCGCCGGCGGACGACGCGTGCCGCGCGTCGGCGAATCGGTTCCAGCTGGTGAACCTGGGCGACGACTCGACGATCCTCGGCGGCGAGCTCGCGGTGCGTCTGACCTTCACCGCCGGCCTCGAGGCGCGCGCGACCGTGAGCGCGGCGCGCGGCGCGGATCCCGACGGGCAGCCGCTCTCGCGCATCCCGCCCGTGAACGGCAACCTCGAGCTGCGGGGACGCTGGCCCGCGCACCGCTTCCTGCTCGCGGGCGGCCTGCGCTGGGCGCGCGCGCAGGATCGCCTGGCGCTCGCGGACCGCAGCGACCCGCGCATCCCGCAGGGCGGCACGCCCGGCTTCGTCGTCGTCGACCTGCGCGCGTCGTGGCGCATCGATCGGCGCGCGCGCCTCGGCGTGGTCTTCGAGAACGTCGCCGATGTCGCGTACCGCTACCACGGGTCGAGCGTGAACGGCGCGGGCCGCGGTATCATGGCCACCTTGGAGGTAGAGTACTGATGACGAGACGATTCGGCTCGGTGGTGCATGGTCCTGTGCTCGTGGGCCTACTCGGCGGCCTGCTCGGCGGCTTGCTCGGCGGCCTGCTCGGCGGCCTGCTCGGCGGTTGCGAGGAAAGCGATCCGCAGGGCACGCCTGACGCACAGGTCGCTGACGCCGCGTCGGTCCCGGACGCGGCGTCAGCGGACGCGGCGTCGTGCGCGGCCGCCGCGGCCGACGTGCCCCCGATCGACGAGACGGGATGCCTCGCCGGCGAGACGGACTATGTCGTGCCGTCGACCGACGACGCGTGGCCGATCTGCATCTCGGATCAGGACGCGAACGTCTACGCGCGCTTCGACGTGAACGTTGGCTCGATCGCGCGCGTGGCGCAGCTCGAGATGATCGCGCCGCTCCTGTGGGACAACCCGCAGACGCCGAGCACGCAGAACTTCACCGATGCGCGGCTCATCTACCTGACGTCAGAAGGCCTCGAGTCGCGCCTGGTGCGACGCGAGGACGAGCACTACCCGCCGGTGCTGAACGACCTGGGCGTCGTCGTCGCCTGCGGCGATCTGACGCCCGTCGAGCAGCAGGCGAACGCCGACCGCTGCGTCGGTCCGGTGCGCATCGTCCCGATCGTGAACGACGCGTTCACCGCGGGCATCGCCGGCACCGGTGACGCGCGCGTGCACGCCGCGCGCATCGAGGCCGCGCTGCTGTGGTTCCTCTACGTGTCGGTGCACAAGGAGGCCATCACCTGCACCGCGAAGCAGAAGGACTGCGACTCGGCCTATGCTTACTACTCGGGCGGAGTCGGCCGCACCGAGGCGCCGCTGGGCTTTTCGCACTACGTGAAGGGCGAGAGCACGAAGACGCACGACCGCGTCTGGGACGGCCTCCTGGCCATGCGCTGCTGGCGCGACCTCGACACCCCGGCGGGGACGGCCATCGATCTCGTGACCCGCGATCGCGCCGTCGCGCAGCTCGACCATGCCGCCCTGCGCGGCGTCGCGGTGATCGTCCGCGCGCGCGCCCTGACGCTGCTCGCGGCGTGCGACGATCCGCCCGCGCAGGCTGCCGAGTGGGCCTTCCTCCAGGTCCTCGGCTCCGCGCTCGACCGCGAAGCCACTCTGCGCGACCCTGCGAAGGCCGCGCTGCTCCGCACCGAGCTCGCGAAGACCGACCCCGCCACGGTCGACCCCCTCGCCCTCATCGCCGCGCTGGACGCCGTCTTCCCCTGCCCATAGCTCGGGACTCTCTAGCTGGGGACACTCTCCACCTTCCAAACACTCTGAACTAAACGTGAATTCAGGGCATGTGCGCAATAATCACAAAACGAACGTGCGACGTGCGTCGCAACGAGAGCGCACATCTCAGGGCCTCGAGACCGCCGTTCGCGAACGTCGGTGCCGGAGACGCCATGGCAACGACCCGGATCCATCGTATCTGCGGTAACGTTTTGTGATGATTGCGCACATACCCTGAATTCACGTTCGGTTCAGGGTACTTGGAACGTGGAGAGTGTCCCCGAGTCAGAGGAGGAGCGGTAGTTGTCCTGACCTGGGCCCGGGGGGCGCGAGGCAGAGAGCGTCGTCGTTGCTTACGTCGTTGACGCGGGTCGAAACAGAGGTGGCGACGAGGGTGTCGTTCGGGGCGCTCGTCAACAACGTGGCGTCCGGAGCCTCGAGCCACGCGAGAGCGGCGGCGCGCGGAAGCACGACGGGCATCCGATCGTGGACCGGGGCAACGACGTCGTTCGGCGCGGTCGTCAGCACGACAAATGTCGGTGGGCCGGAGGCCGGCTGCTCCCAGAGGCCCGCGAGCCAGAGATGGCCACCATCGCGGCGGTGGAACCAGATCGGGCGACGCGCGGCCTTCTCGCCCTGCCACTCGAAGAATCCGTCGGCGGGCACGATGCAGCGCCGCGCCGCGAAGGCCTCGCGGATGCCGGGACGCTTCGCCGCACTCTCGGCGCGCACGTTGATCGCGAGTGACCGACGCGGCGCGACGAAGCCCCACTTCGCCGAGCGTAGCCAGCGTTGCCCGTCAGCTTCGAGACGAACGATCGGCGCGATCTGCGTGGGCGCGACGTTGTGGCGCGGCTTGTGCGCCGCCGCCAGCTCGTCCTCGTACATCGCGCCGAGCTCGGTCGCGACCGAGCCAATGTCCTTGTCAGTCAGCGAGTAGCGGCCGCACATCGTGCCGAGTGTATCGCCGTCACGCGTCCAGATCACCCGCGCGCGGCTCAGCGCGGCCCGGGAGCGGCTCAGCGCGTC
>JBKJOI010000271.1:0-3548 GCA_046595695.1 Haliangiales bacterium
GCGCGCCGAGCTCGATCGCATCGCCGCGCTGCTCGACGATGGCTACCCGCGCCTGGTCGTGCTCTACGAGGGCGCGCTCGGCGGCAAGGCCGACATCGACGGCACGCTCGCGCACGAGCTCGCGCTCAAGGTCGCCGCGATCTACGACGAGAAGCTCGACAAGACCGACAAGGCGGTCGAGCACTACCGCCGCGCGCTGGCCATCGAGCCGGAGGACCAGGCGGCACTCGAGGCGCTCGATCGGCTGTTCCAGCGCGAGGAGAAGTACCCGGAGCTGCTCGAGATCTACAAGAAGAAGGTCGAGCTCGCCCAGGACGGCAACACGCGCCTGCAGCTGCTCTTCCGCATCGCCTCGATCTGGGAGGAGATGCAGCAGAACCCGGAAGAGGCGATCCGCACATACCGCGAGATCCTCGGCCAGGAAGCCACGAACCTCAAGGCGCTGCGCGCGCTCGATCGCCTGTTCGTGCAGGAGTCGCACTGGCAGGACCTCGCCGACAACCTGTCGGGGCAGCTCGCCCTCGTCGACGATCGCGCCGAGCAGGTCATCCTGCTGTGCCGGCTCGCCGAGCTGCGCGAGACCAAGCTGAACGAGACCGCGGCGGCAGTCGACACCTACCGCCAGGTGCTCGAGCTCGCGCCCGCGAACGAGATCGCCATCGCGGCGCTCGAGCGGCTCATCGTGCAGCCCGAGCAGGAGCAGGTCATCGCGACCATCCTGGAGCCGATCTACAAGCAGACCGGCGACTGGCAGCAGCAGATCGCGATCTACGAGATCATGGTGCGCCACGCCTTCGACCCGGCGCGCAAGATCGAGCTCCTGCACCAGATCGGCGAGCTCTACGAGATCGGCGGCGACGACGGCGAGCAGGCGTTCACCACCTACGCCCGCGCGCTGCGTGAGGACCCGGCCAGCGACGACACGCGCCAGCGCCTCGAGCGGCTGTCGCGCACGCTCACCAAGTGGCCCGAGCTGGTGCGCCTCTACGACGAGGTCGCCAGCGGCGTGCCCGACGAGGAGCTCAAGGTCGGCCTGCTGACGCGCCTGGCGCAGATCCAGCAGCTCGAGCTCGGCCAGGACGATGCGGCGGTCAAGACCTACGAGCGCGTGCTCCAGGTCGCGCCCGCCGATCTGAACGCGGCGACCTCGATCCAGGCCATCCACGAGGGCAACCAGGACTTCCCGCGCCTGGTCGACTCGTACAAGCGCAAGGCGGAGATCGTCCACGAGCTGCCCGAGAAGAAGGCGCTGCTCTACCGCGCCGCGCAGATCGAGGAGGACGTGCTCGAGAGCCCCGACGCGGCGATCGCGACCTACCGCCAGGTGCTCGCGCTCGACGACATCGACGCCACGGCGATGGACGCGCTCGAGCGGCTGTACGTGCGCCTCGAGCGCTGGGCGCCGCTCAAGGACATCTACGCCAAGAAGGCCGAGCTGGCCGCCTCGCCCGAAGAGAAGAAGCAGATGCTCTTCGTGCTCGGCCAGGTCTACGACCGCGAGCTCTCCGACAACCCCAAGGCGATCGAGACCTACCAGGCGATCCTCGAGATCGACCACGAGGATCTCGCCGCCATCCAGGCGCTCGACCGGCTCTACGGACAGGCCGGCCGCTGGTACGACCTGCTCTCCATCCTCGAGCGCGAGGTCGAGCTGTCAGGCTCGACCGGCGAGACCGTCGCGTTCAAGCACCGCATCGGCCAGCTCTGGGAGGCCGAGCTCAAGGACCTGACCCGCGCCATCGACAGCTACCGCGAGGCGCTGCAGCTCGATCCGCAGCACGAGCCGACCATCGTCGCGCTCGACGCGCTCGTCCACGGGGACGGCGAGCCGGTGCTGGCGGCGCAGGTGCTCGAGCCCATCTACCTGGAGGGCGCCGAGTTCGACAAGCTGGTCGACGTCTACGAGGTCATGACCGCGCGCTCGCAGGATCCGATCCGGCGCGTGGAGCTCCTGCACCAGATCGCCGAGCTGTACGAGCGGCGGCTCGAGCAGGCGGGCCCGGCCTTCGAGGCCTACGGGCGCGCGCTGCGCGAGGACTCCTCGAACGAGCTCACCCTTGGTCACCTCGAGCGGCTCGCTGACGCGACGCGTGGCTTCGCCCAGCTCGCGGCGCTCTACGAGTCGGAGCTGCACAAGCCGCAGGACGCACCGCGGCAGATCGATCTCTTGTCGCGCCTGGCGCGCGTGCACGAGGAGGAGCTGGCGATCCCGGCCAAGGCCATCGAGGTCTGGCGGCGCGTGCTCGACGTCGACGGCGAGAACCGCAACGCGGTGCTCGCGCTCGATCGTCTGTACGAGCAGTCGCAGCAGTGGCGCGAGCTCGCCGACGTGCTGCGCGTCGAGAGCCGTCTCGCCGGCAACGAGGAAGAGGCCATCTCGATCGAGTTCCGCCTCGGCCAGGTGCTCGAGCAGAACCTGCGCGATATCCCCGCGGCGATCGAGATCTACCGCGAGATCCTGAACCAGAACGCCGAGCACGCGCCGACCCTGGCCGCGCTCGACATGCTGCTCGCCGAGGGCCAGAGCCCGCTCGAGATCGCGTCCATCCTCGAGCCGCTCCACCGCCAGACCGGCGAGTGGGAGAAGCTGCACAAGATCCACGAGGTGCAGCTGTCCAAGACCACCGACCCGACCGATCGCCAGTCGGCGTTCCAGCGGCTCGCCGAGCTGTCCGAGCAGAAGCTACTCGACGCCGGCCGCGCCTTCGGCTGGTGGGGCGCGGCGTTCGCCGAGGACCCGCGCTCCGAGCTGGTCGGCCAAGAGGCGGAGCGGCTCGCCAAGGACACCGGCGCCTGGGCCGAGATCGTCGAGGTCTACGACGACGTGCTGGCGCGCCGGCAGGAGAACGACATCCAGCGGCACGTGCTGCTGAAGGTCGCGCGCGTCTACGACGCCGAGCTGCGTGACTCGGCGCGCGCCGAAGAGTCGTACCTGCGCGTCCTCGGGCTCGACGCCAAGGATCCCGACGCGCTCGAGGCGCTCGACCGCATCTACGAGCAGGCCGGCATGTACACCGAGCTGGCCGAGATCCTGCGCCGTCGCGTCGAGAACACCGTCTCGGTCGACGACCAGATCCAGCTCTACTTCCGCCTCGGCCGCGTCCAGGCCGAGGTCATCGGCGACGCCGACGCCGCGATCGCCTGCTACGACAAGGTGCTCGAGCAGGACTCGCGCAACAAGATCGCGCTCGAGGCGCTCGAGCGCATCTACTTCAAGCGCGAGGAGTGGCCGAAGCTCTACGAGATCTACGAGAAGATGGTCGACGTCGCCCAGGGCGACGAGGAGATGGCCGAGGTCTACGCCCACATGGGTCGCCTGGCCTCCGACGCGCTGCAGAACGACGACCAGTCGGTCGATCTCTGGGGCCGCGTCCTCGACCTGCGCGGCGAGGATCCCATCGCGCTCGCGGCGCTCGCCGACATCCACGAGCGGCGCGAGCTGTGGCGCGACCTCGTCGAGGTGGTCGAGCGCCAGGTACGCATCGCGCAGGACCCGGCCGACAAGGTGCCGCTCTACAAGCGCCTCGGCCGGGTCTGGGCCGAGAAGC
>JBKJOI010000344.1:0-14040 GCA_046595695.1 Haliangiales bacterium
GCGAAGAACGGCCGCGTATCGTCGAAGGCGAGGAAGACCGTGCGCACGAGCTTGCCGAGGATCTTGTTGGCGAGCCCGGGCACCGAGTTCTGCTCGAGGATCGCGGTGGGCACGCCGGCCAGGCGCGCCGCGAGCACCACCGGACCCGACGCGTAGCCGCCGACGCCGACGACCACGTCGGGGCGGAACTTGCGCAGGATGCGGCGCGACTGCCAGAGCGCGCGCGGCACCCGCGCCAGGCCGCGCGCGGCGCCGATCGCGCCGACGGTCTTCAGGCCGGAGGCGTCGATGAGCTCGAGCGGCCAGCCCAGCTTCGGGCACACGCGCGCCTCGATGCCGCGCGCGGTGCCGACGAAGAGCACCTCGGCCGCGGGGTCGCGGCGCTTGACCTCCTCGGCGATGGCGATGCCGGGGAACAGGTGGCCGCCGGTGCCGCCGCCGGCGACCAGGACCCGGATGGGTCTCGGGGTCGCGGCCGTGTCGGACGCCGCGTCCGTTGCTGATTTCGCTCTCGATCTCGTCTTGGCGCTCTTCGCACCCGGTTCCGCGCTCACCGATCGGAGAGTGCGCTCAGCACGCTCCGGATTTCCAGATTTCGGCCCGCGTTCGGCGAGGCATCCGAGCATGACCTGGACAACGCCTGCCTGGGCCCGAATATTCGACGCGCGTCAGCCCGAGCCAACTGCCGCCCGCACGAGCTCGGCGCCGGCATCCGCGCTGGCCCGGCCGATCCGGCTCCGGTACGCGCGCGAGAGCAGCTCGTAGAGGATCGCCTCCTGCTGGCGCAGACCGGCTCGGGCGAGCCGGTTCACATGCATGTGGGTGAGGCTCGCGGTGAGCTCGAACCACGAGGTCGTCAGCGCGCCGCGCGCCTCGAGCCCGCGGGCGAGCGTGGCGAGCGCGCGCAGCGCCGTGCCACGCTGGTCCCAGGCGGCGCGGACCCCTTCCAGCCATCCGCCGGTCGCCGGTCGCTCCGCGAGCACGGCCTCGAGCGCCTCACGGTGGCCGCGGAAGCGCTCGCCGATGCGCCGCCGCACGCCCGAGTCCACGCCCAGCTCACGGGCGAAGCCGTCGCGCAGCGCGTCGACGACCCGCAACCGGGCCGGGACGTCGTGGCCGAGATCCGCGAGCATCCGGTCCAGGCCCGCGGCGGTCGCCAGCCAGCGGCGATCGTCGTCGCCGCCGCCCAACGCGGTGAGCGTGGCCAGCACCGCGTCGCTGTCGGCGCAGAACACCGCCTCGGCCGCCTCGATCGCCTGGTCGCCGCCGTAGCGGTGGAGCTCGCGGTCGTAGGTGTCGAGGCGGAGCGGGCCGGCGAGCCGGGCCTCGCACGCCGGCGCGAGCGCGTCGTGCAGCGCGGGCAGCGCCTCGGCGGCCAGGCGCGCGGCGTCGCCGTGCAGGCGCAGACGCAGGTGCCAGCGCGGCGTGTCGTAGCGGACGAAGAACCAGCGATCGATGACGCCCCGCCGGCGTAGCCAGGCCAGGAGCGGCGCCACGTCATCGACGAGCAGGCGGTCGACGGTGGCGGGACCGGCGTCGATGCGCGCGTACAGCCAGTCGCTGCCGGGCGCGAAGCTCTTGCGCACGTCCGGCGCCGCCGAGACGCCGGACGACGCGGGCCGTACGAGCCGCACGGGCGCGACCGGGAGCCGCCGGTGCGCGAGCACGACGAGCTCGTGGGCGTGGCGCTGTCCGCCGCTGGTGACGCACGCCTGCTCGGGCCGTGGGTAGAGCTCCTCGAGCACCGCGTGGCTGCGCGTCTTCAGCAGCTGCGCGGTCGCGTCCACGCTGACGACGTTGTCCAGATCGATGGGCAGGCGGTGGTCGCCGTCGACGAGGACGACCAGGCGGGGCAGCTCGAGCGTGTCGCGCAGGCGCTGCATCGCGTCCCACACGCGCGCCCGGCGCAGCCCGCCGTCGCCGCGCGCCGCCGCGGCCAGCGGTGCCAGCTGGGGCGCGAGCAGCGACCAGCGCGCCGCCTGGAACACCCAGCGGTCGTGCCGCACGCGCGGCAGGTACGCGAGGTGCTCGAGCGGGCCCCAGGACCAGCGCCCGATGCTGGTGACCTCCTGGTCCTGGAGCGAGGCCAGGAAGCGGTAGGTCGCGATGCCGTAGCCGGCGTAGTTGTGCGCCGTCGATAGCCGCGGCACCACCTCGCGATCGCGCGACGCCGACCACAGGACGACGCGCTCGCCGACCACGCGGACGAGCAGATCGGTGACCCCGATCTGTCGCTCCGCGGGCGCCCCGGAGCGGCCGAGGAACGGGATCTCGTGCGCGCGCAGGCTCGGGCGGCAGATGATGTTGCCGACGCGGCCCTCGGGCAGGTGCACGATCTCGGCGAAGATCGCGTCCGGAGCCAGGCGCTCCTCGGCACCGACGTGCTCGCGGACCAGCCGCTCGATGTCAGCGTCGAGGTTGCAGAAGCGGCCCAGCAGGCGCGCGCCCGACGGGCCGGCGAAAGCGCTGACGTGCAGCCGCCGGCGCGCGTCCGAGCCGTCCACGATGGTGCCGACGACCGCGAAGGCGGAGGGCAGTCGGGCCTCGGGGCGGCGCAGCGCCTCGAGATCCGCGCCGTCCAGCTCGAGCTCGGCCAGGCGCGCGCCCGCCAGCCGGCGCAGCAGGTGGCCGTGGCCGTCGTGGCAGGTCATCTTGCCGGCTTGCTTGCGGCGCGCTGGCGCGACGCCGCGCAGGAGCGGCGAGTTGGCGGCCCGGCTGGCATCCGTCGACTCGAAGCCGATGCCGCTCTCCTCGTCGAGGACCTCGACGAGCGGCGCCGTCCCG
Source organism: Haliangiales bacterium (assembly GCA_046595695.1). Taxonomy (GTDB): domain Bacteria; phylum Myxococcota_A; class Polyangia; order Haliangiales; family SHYZ01; genus JBKJOI01. The sequence goes on from JBKJOI010000344.1 coordinate 2,785, forward strand.
TCGCCGTAGCGATCGAGGAAGTCGGCGCGGAAGCGCTCCAGCGCGGCGTGCGCCGGGGCGGGTGCCAGCCCGGCGAGGATCTCGGCGCCGCGCACGAGCTCGCGCGCCAGCTCGGTGGGCACGCGGGCGTCACCGGCGGGCCGTGCGAGATCGACCTGCAGCTGCTTGCCGTGTGCGACGTCGGGCGCGAGCGCCGACAGGATGGCGAGCGGGGCGTCGTAGCTGGAGGGATCCGCGCCCGGGCCCGCGGCGTCGATGCGCGCGAGCTGCTCACCGACGCAGCGCAGCTGCGCGCCGAGCGGCGCCGTGGCGGGCAGCACGGCGAGCACCGCGGCGAGCGGGTCCTTGCCGGTGACCTCGACGGCCAGGTCGTGCTCGAGCAGCTGCGCCTGCACCAGCTGATCGACGAACGCCTCGATGGCGTGACGGGCCACGCGTGGCAGCTCGGCGGCCAGCGTGTCGACCAGGCGCGCGCGCGGGATGCCCGGCTGCGCGAGCTCGACGGCGCGCGCGAGGTGAGGGGTGAGCCGCGAGCGCACCAGCTCGGAGGCGCGGCGCCCGTCGCGCCAGCCCTGCTCGGCGTAGCGGAGCTCGTGGCCGAGGCGGTACAGGCTGCCATTGGTGCGCAGCATCGCCTCGGGGCGGCGCGCCGAGGTCGCGGCGTGTGCGTCGACCACCGCCGCGAGCAGCTCGTTGTCGATGCGCGTGACGCGGCGGCCGGCGGCCACGTCGCCGAGCACCAGGCAGCCCGCGTCGGCGAGCGGCACCGCCGTCACGCCGGCGAACAGGCCGAACGGCGTGGCGCGCAGCATCATGCGCGCGAGGTAGCGGAAGAACGCGCCCTCGGCGTCCTCGAGCGGCGCGTCGCCCGGGTGGTGCGGCCGCTCGAGCGCGCGCAAGAGCCCCGGCGAGGCCAGGTGCAGCGCCTCGCGCACGATCGGGGTCGCGAGCCACGCGCGCAGGCGCTCGCGGATGCGCCGCTCGTCGCCGGCCACGGCCGCGGCGCGCGCCTCGGGCGTCGCGCGCGGCGCCTCGGCGTCGTCGGCGAGGGCGGCGAAGGCATCGCAGGGCAGCGAGGGGGTGCGCACGACGACGGCGCTGGCGAGCTCGTACTCCATCGGAGAGCGGTGACGGTCCGGGCGCATCGAATCACCTCCGAGCGGTACGAGAGAAAATGGGGGTCGCCCTCCGCGCCGCGAGGGCAGGGAGGGCGACCGTCCGGGCTAGCCTGGCTAGCCCGGTCACCTAGAGCGCGTCGGTGGCGTAGAGCAGGGTGACGGCCACGACGGTGACGCACACCACCGAGCTGGCGCCCTCGACCTCGTTCAGCTCCGACTCGTCGAGCGAGCGCAGGCTCTCGCGCTCGAACGACAGGCTGGAGGTGTCGTCGATTCCCTGGAAGTTGGCGATCTGGGTCTGAGCAATGCGCTTCATGATGGAGCTCCTTGGTGAGTCGCGACGGCGAGATGCCGTCGGTCGAATTCCCTGAGGAGCACGGCGCGTGCCAGGCCTGCCGCGGCCGAAAACCCTGCGCCGGCGCGCGTCGCTCGAGCCTCGCCGTCGCCTGCGTGGCACCATCCGTCGCCTCGGGGGCGACACGTGGCGCGGTGCGCGCCGTGCGTGACGCGGGGCACGCGCCGGCGCGAATGCCGGCACGCCGACTGCAAAGGACGGGCACGTCATGTCGAAGGAGCCAGCTCGCGAAGGTGATCGCGACGGCGCGGCGACGCCTCGATCCGTGTCCCTACTTGTGGCGGCTGATGAGGCGGTGCAGGTAGGTGCGGTTCAGGCCCGCGTCGCGAGCGGCCTGCGCCACCCGCCCGCCGCTGCGCTGCAGCAGGCGCTCGACGTACTGCCGCTCGAACAGCTCGAGCGACTGCTGCCGCGCCTCGGCGTACGGGCGATCGAGGTCGACCTGCCCTGCGGGCTGCGGTGGCTCGTCGGGGGCATCGTCGGCCCCCGACTCGAGCACCAGGCAGCGCTCGACGTGGTTGCGCAGCTCGCGGACGTTGCCCTTCCACGGCGCGGCCACGAGCCGGGCCAGGCTGGCCGGCGCGAGCAGCTGCGCGCGGGTCTCGGCGGGCGGCTCGAGCTCGTCGAGCAGGCGCGTGACCAGGTCGGGGATGTCCTCGGGGCGCTCGCGCAGAGGCGGCATGCGCAGGGTGATGACCGCGAGGCGGTAGTACAGATCGGCGCGGAAGCGCCCGGCGTTCACGTCGGCGCGCAGGTCGCGGTTGGTGGCGGCGACGACGCGCACGTCGACCGCGGTGGTCTCGCTGCTGCCGACGCGCTTGATGGTCCGGCTCTCGAGCGCGCGCAGGAGCTTGGGCTGCAGGTCGAGGGGCAACTCGCCGATCTCGTCGAGGAAGAGGGTGCCGTCGTGGGCGGCCTCGAACGCACCGATGCGCCGGGCGTGGGCGCCGGTGAAAGCGCCCTTCTCGTGGCCGAAGAGCTCGCTCTCGAGCAGGGCTGGCGGCACCGCGCCGCAGTCGACGACCACGAAGGGACCCTCCTGGCGCGGGCTGGTGAGGTGGATGCTCTCGGCCGCGGCGGTCTTGCCGGTGCCGGTCTCGCCCTCGAGCAGCAGCGTGGTCCGGCTGCTGGCGACCTTCTCGAGCTGCGCGAACAGCCGGCGCATCCTGAGCGAGCGCCCGCACATGCGGCCGAAGCTCTCGGCCAGCGGCAGCTGCTCGTACTCGTCGGTGAGCATGACGCGCAGGCTGGTGCGCCCGAGCTGCAGCACCTGGCCGTCGCGCAGCGTGGCGTCGCGCACGACGACCCCGGCGACCACGGTGCCGTTGCGGCTGCCCAGGTCGCGTAGATGCAGGCCGTCGTCGGCGAGCGTCAGCTCGCAGTGGAAGCGCGACACCGTCGGATCATCGAGCACCACGTCGTTGCCCTCGGCGTTGCCGATCGCGAAGCGGGCGGTGCTGGCGGTCCAGCGGCGGCCGGTGTCGGGCCCCTCGATCCCGATCAGCCGCACCAGGCGTACCTGGCTGGCGTGGCGTCCGCCGGCGCCCAGCGGCACCGTGACGATCTGCAGCGGACGCGCCGCAGCGTCGTCGCCGAGGGTAGGCGCCGGGTCGGCGTCGGCGGGTGTCGGTCGGTTCATGGATCCTCGTGGTGGTGGTCGCATCGGGTCTTCGGGTGGGCCGGTGGCTCAGTCGAGGAAGCTCGGGTCGTCGAGGTGCTCGCGATCGCGGCGCGCGCCCAGCGCCTCGAGCGAGCGCGCCAGGAGCGCGCGCTCGTCCGCGTCGTCGTCGGCGCCGGCGAGCAGGCGCACGCGGCGGGCGGCGGCGCGCGTGCGAAGCGCTTCCGGCGCCGAAGTCTCCGCCAGCGCGCGCGCGCGCCCGAGCGCTGCGGCCGCACCCTCGTGATCGCCGGCGAGTGCGTGCAGCACGGCGAGGGTGCGCCGCGCCGACGCCGCGTAGAGCCGTGCCTCGCTGGCGTCGGCGGTCTCGGCGGCGCGGGTGACGAGCGCGGTGGCCAGCGCGGTCTGGCCGCGGGCGGCGGCCAGCTTGCCGCGCAGGTGCAGGACCTCCTGCAAGAGGTGCGGCTGCTCGCACGCGAGCACGAGCCACTCGGCCGTGTCGATGGCCGCCTGGGCCTCGGCGAAGTGACCGAGCGCCAGCAGCGCGTGGGTGCGGTCGATCTGCACCAGCGCCTCCGACGGCGAGGCCCGCAGTGTGCGCGCCGCGGCCAGCGCCTCGTCGAGCAGGGCCAGGCCGGCCTCGGCCTCGCCGACGTCGACGTGGTTGGCGCCCAGGTTGATGAGCGCGGTCAGCCCGCGCCAGCGATCGCCGAGCGCGCGCGCCAGCTCGAGGCAGCGCTGGTTGCAGGCCAGGCGCCCGCGCCAGTCGCCGAAACGGAACTGGTTGGCGGCGAGCGCGTTCAGCGCGAGCAGCTCGGCCGCGGGCGAGACCACGCGCGCCAGCGCCAGCGCCGAGTGCGCCAGCGCCATGCCCTCGGGCTCGCCGAGCACGTAGCCGCGCACCCAGGCCAGGCGCGCGCGCACGCGCACCGCGGTCGCTCCGGGCGGGCCGGCGGCCAGCAGGCGGTCGGCCTCGGCCAAACGCTCGCGCGCCTCGTGCCAGGCGCCGCGCGCCATGGCCAGGTCGCCCTCGAGGCCGACGAGCTCGCCGAGCTCCGGGGCCGGCAGCGCCGCGCGCGGCAGCCGGCCGATGGCGGCGAGCGCCGCCGCGCACGCTGCTTCGTCGCCGAGCGCGAGCGCGCAGCCGGCACGCCGCACCTGCGCGGTCACCGGCAGCGCCCGGCCGAGCGCCTGCGCGCGATCGTAGCAGTGCGCCGCGTCGGCGAGCGCGCCGGCGGCAAAGGCGAGATCGCCGGCCTCGCCGAAGGCGCGCGCGGCGTCCTGCAAGGCGCCGCTGGCCGCCAGGTGACTGGCGCGCTCGAGCAGCGGCCGGGCGCCGCCGCCGGCCACGGCCGCGACCAGGTGCTGCGCGACCGCGGCGTGCAGCCGGCGTGCACGCGCCACCGGGAGCTCGGCGTAGGCGGCCTCGCGCAGCGACTCGTGCGCGAACAGCCAGGCCGCCGCGTCCTCCGGCGCCTCGCGCAGCCAGCCGTCGCCGGCGAGCGCGGCGAGGTCATGCTCGAGCGCGCAGCGATCGTCGGCACCATCCCGGCCGAGCAGCGCGGCGAGTGCGCCGACCTCGACGTGCGCCCCGAGCACGGCGCAGGCCACCAGCACCTCGCGCCGCTCGGCGGGCAGGAGCTGCAGCCGCAGCGTGCAGCACTCCGCGACCGTGGCCAGCGGCGAGGGTCGATCGGGGCCGTGCGCCGCGGTCGCGGCGGCCAGCTCCTCGAGCACGAACGGGTTGCCGCGCGCCTGCGCGAGCAGGCTGGCGCGCGCGGCGGGATCAAGGGCGGCGCCGCCGGCCTCGGCGACGAGGCGGGCGGCCGCCGCGGGCGACAGCGGCGCGAGCTCGCGCTGCTCGCGCAGGCGCGCCAGGCCGACGCGGCGCCGCTCGCGGTAAGCCGGCTGCGCGGCCAGCACGACCAGCACCGGCGCGGCCAGCGCGCCGTCGGCGATCGACTCGAGCACGTCGAGCGAGGCGTCGTCGGCCCAGTGCGCGTCGTCGAGCAAGAGCACGACGGGGCGGCGCGGCGCGACCGCCTGCAGCCAGGCGCTGGCCGCGGCGTCGCCGCCGACACCCGCGAGCGCCGCGGGCAGGTGGCCACCGACGTCATCGCCGGCGAGCGCGGTGGTCAGGCGCCGCAGGGTGGTGCGGCTGGCCCCGCGCCACACCGGCTGGGCCACGTCGGCGACCACGCGCAGCTCGGGGACGTCCTCGAGGCGCGCGGCGAGCTCGGCCATCAGCCGCGACTTGCCGAGCCCGGGCTCGCCCCACACCAGGATGCCGCTCGAGCGGCGAGACCCCGGCAGGGCGCGGGCGAGCGCGACCAGCTCGTCGAGGAGCCCGTCGCGCTCGTGCAGCCGGCCGCGCCCGTGGCGAACCCGGCGCGCGCCCAGCCGCAGCGTGTCGCTGCCCGGCACGGGCTCGAGGTGGAAGGCGCGCGCCAGCTGCACGCCGGCGGCGCGGCTGACGCGCAGCTCGCCGGGCTCGGCGAGCACGGCCAGGCGGCCGGCTTCGCGCAGCGGCGCGGCCTGACCGCCTGGACCGCCCTCGGCCACGCGCCCGACGGTGAGTCCGACCCGCGTCGTGAGCGAGGCGGGGCTGCGCCGGCGCAGCAGATCGAGCATCTGGACGGCCCGCAGCGCCGTCCACGGCGCGCGCGGGCCGCTGGCGAAGACGATGGCGAGCCCGTCGTCGACGCTGCGGGCCTGCGCGCCTGCGGCGGCGAGCAGCTGCGCGACGTCGTCCAGGAACGCCTGGCGCAGGCTCTCGCTGGCTTCGTCGTCGACACCGGCCGCGGCGGGCTCGACCACCATTCGCGCCGCGCTGATGAGGCGCCGCGCCGTGGCGTCGACCGCGCCGGTGCCGGCGGCGCCACAGGCTGCGCCCAGCGCGGCGACCAGCTCGACGGGCCCGCCCTGGCGCTCGGCCGGGCTGGCCGCGGTGCCGCGGGCGAGCGTCGCGCGCACCGCGGGCTCGCGCAGGCGCGCGCGCCCCGCGGCGCTGGCGGCGAGCAGCTCGGCGGCGAGCACCGCGAGCGCGAACACGTCCACCGCTGGCGTGAGCGGCGTGCCCTGGGCCAGCTCGGGGCCAGCGTAGGGCGGCGAGCCGGTGCGCGGCCGCTCGCGGCTGCCGATGGGCGCGGCCGCGCCGAAGTCGATCAGCACCGCCCGGCCGGGCTCGCAGATGACGTTCTCGGGCTTGACGTCGCAGTGGACGAGGCCGCGCTCGTGCAGCGCCGCCAGCGCGCCGGCGAGCTGGCCGAGCAGCGTCAGGGCCTCGGCCACCGGCAAGGCCGGCGCCGCCGTGAGCGCGCGCAGCGTCGGGCCGCGCAGGCGCTCCATGACCAGGAACAGCTCGCCGGCGTGCTCGGCGAGATCGTGGACGCGGCACAGGCTCGGATGGCTCACGCGCCGGCTGACCGCGACCTCGCCGGCGAGGCCGCCCAGGGCGGCAGCGCGCCCGCTCAGCCGCTTGACGGCGACCTCGAGCCCGAGCAGCTCGTCGAGCGCGGCGTAGACGACCCCCGAGGCGCCACGGCCGAGCTCGCTGACCAGCCGGTAGCGGCCCATCCACAGCTCGGTGGTGCTCGACGCGGGTGTGGGGAAATCCTGCGTGACGCGGGTGAGCGGACCCTCCGCCGCCGCGGTCTTCATGGCGTCAGCACGTGGCGCCGTGGCGCCGGCGTGACGACGCGGGAGCGCGGAGCCGCTGGTGACCCACCGCGGATCGATCGTGGCCGCGAGGTCGGTGACGGAAGCGATCTCGCGGCGGCGTCGTTCATCGTTGATCCCCGGGTGAGGGGCGTTACCGGCTGGTGCAACGCATGTGCCCGGGAAATCCCTCCCGTGGAGGTCTGTAAATAGCTGAGATCACAGCGAGAGCTGCCGAGCATCGCGGCGGCAGCGCGGGGACTGTGAACCCCAGGCCACGGTCCAGCGACCGCTCGAGCGGCACGGTGGCGCGGCGCGCGCTGGGTAGGTCGCAGCTGTCGCCTCGCAGGCGACGCGCGTCGCCGGCGCAGCGACAGCGCCCGGCCGGGCGCGCGCGCGCCACCACGCGGGCGGCTGCCTTTCGTACGTGGATCCAGAGGGTTGGCCCTCGCCGGACAAGGGCACCGGAGGCGGCATGCGCGGTGCACAGGTTCCGCGTCATGGCGGCCACCGAGACCCGGGTCATCAGGCGAGCGCGCCCCGGCGTCACGCGGGGCGTCGGGAGCGCGCCATCGGGGGAGCGCCCGCGGCTGCTGCTCGGCGAGGGCAACCATTTGTGGCGGCGCTGGGCGCTCGAACGCCTCGCGCCCGGCTTCGTCGTCGACGCGGTCGGCTCGGGCCGCGAGCTCGCGGTGGCGCTGGAGCGCGCGGCCTACGCGGTGATCGTCGTCGGCGCCGAGCTGAGCGACGGTGACGCCGGCGAGATTGTCGAGGCGCTGGTCGCGGCCGCGGCCGCGCCCGTGCTGTGGATCGAGCGCCCGGGCGAGCCGGCTCCGGCGGGTGTCCACGGCACGCTGTCACCGTCCATGTCGCCGGGCGCGTTGTGCGACGCGGTGCACGCGGCGGTCGCGGTGCACGCAGCGGTCGCGGTGCACCGCAGCGCCGCGGGCACCCCGGCGCCGGCGCCCGCACCGGCCGCCCCACCGACGCCGGCGCGCCCACCGCCCGCCCCTTCGATGCCGGCGCGCGCCACTACCGCCGCCGCCGCGCCCGCGCCAGGCCACGTCCCCGCGCTCGTGCGCGCGCGGATCGGCGCGGCGGTGCGCCAGCTCGCGCTGCAGCGCGGCTCGCGCGACACCAGCCGCGTGATCTCGCGCGTGCTGCCCGAGCTCGTCGACGCCGACCGCGCCGTCTGCCTGTTCTTCGATCGCGGCAGCGGCTCGCTATGGCACGAGGCCGGCGATCCCGCCGAGGACTACGAAGGTAGCGCCGACGTCGGCCTGGTCGGGCACGCGGCGCGCCATGGGGTGCTCGTGGCGAGCGAGCGGGTCGGTGGCGACCCGCGCTTCGACCCGCGCGTCGACGATCCCCACGGCCAGGGCGACGAGCGGCTGCTCGCCCACCCGATCCGTGGCAGCGACGGCGAGGTGCACGCGGTGCTGGTCGCGGTGCGGGGCGCGCGCGGCGCGCCCTTCGCGGCCGGCGAGGCGGCGGTGATGGCGGCGTTCGCGTCGCGCTGCGGCGCGCTCCTCGATGCGCTCGCGTGGGACGCCGAGGCCGAGGAGGCGGTGGCCGCGGCCGTGCAGCCGGGCATCTTCCGGCCCCAGGCGGTGGCCGCGCACGCCGCGCAGCGCGAGCGCGGCGACGTCGTGCGCGTGCACTCGGGCTGGGTGCGCGCGAGCTACTGGATCCTCGTCGCCGTCGCGGTCGTGGCGCTCGCGTACCTCACGCTCGCGCGCATCGACGAGTACGCGCCCGGCGTGGCGGTCATCGTCGCCGACGGCCGCACCGACGTGACCGCGACCGCCGCGGGCATCGTCGATGCCGTGCTGGTCGCGCCCGGCGAGCGCGTGGTGGCCGGCCAGGTGGTGGCGCGGCTGCGCGACCAGCAGGCGCAGGCCGAGCTCGCGGCCCTCGACGAGCGGTTCGAGCACCAGGTCGTGGAGCGCTTGCTCGCTCCAGACAGCCCGGCGGTGGCGCAGCGGCTCGACGCCCTGGTCGCAGAGCGCGAGCGCGCGCGCCAGGCGGTGGACCGGCACGCGCTGCGCGCGCCGGTCGCGGGCGTGGCCGGCGAGCCGCTCGTGCAGACCGGCGGCAGCGTCGGTCACGGGGAGGCGGTGCTCTCGATCGCCTCGGGTGACGAGCGCATGGCGCTGGTCGCGGCGTTGCCCGCGGGCGTGCGGCCGCTCCTGCACCCGGGCATGACCGCGCGCGTGCGCCTCGCCGACCACCCCGGCGAGGTCCAGGAGCTGGTCGTGGTCGAGATCTCCGACGAGGCGTACGGCCCGGCCGCGCTGCGCCGCAAGCTGGGCCCGCTGCTCGGCGACGCCGTGCCCGTGCAGGGCTCGGTGGTGCTCGTGCGCATGCTCCTGCCCGCGGGCGGCTTCACCGCGAGCGGCCGCCGCTACGCCTACCACCACGGCATGCTCGCCCAGGTCGACGTCCGCATGCGCTCCGAGCGCCTGCTCGCGGCGCTCGTCCCCGGCCTCAAGCAGTTCCTGGGGAGTGATTATGAGTGACCCGCGAGACCTGGGCGCGGGCGTGAGCGCGCGCCGCTTCCCCGCGCTGGCGCGCCTCCTGCCGCGCCGGCGCCGCCAGGTGCCGTTCGTGCAGCAGATGGAGGCCGCCGACTGCGGCGCGGCGAGCCTGTCCATGGTGCTGCGCCTGCACGGCCACGCCGCGCCGCTGCGCGAGGTGCGCGACGCGTGCGGTACGAGCGGCGGCGGCACCAGCGCGAACGGCATCCTGCGCGGCGCCGCCGTCTTCGGCCTGCGCGGACGCGGGCTCAAGGTCGACGTCGGCGATCTCCGCCACCTGCCGATGGGCGCCATCCTTCACTGGCAGTTCAACCACTTCGTGGTGCTCGAGCGCGTCGATGGGCGCGGCGTGCACGTCGTCGATCCGGCGCTGGGCCGGCGCTGCGTGCCGCTCGCCGAGGTCGACCGCGCCTTCACCGGCATCGCCGTCGAGCTGTCGCCGCGCGAGGCGTTCACGAAGCGTACGCCGGGCCGCGGCCTGACCCTCGAGTTCCTGCGCCGCATGCTCCAGGGCTCGGGCGGCATCGCGCGCATCCTGGTGGTGTCCCTGCTGCTGCAGCTGTTCGCGCTGGCCGTGCCCATGCTCACCGGCTTGGTCGTCGATCGCGTGGTGCCGCGCGCCGATACGCGCCTCTTGCTGGTGATCGCGCTCGGGCTCGGCTTCCTGGTCCTGTTCCAGACGCTCGCCTCCATGGTGCGCGCGCACCTGCTGCTGCAGATGCGCAGCAACCTGGACACGCGCATGACCCTCGGCTTCCTCGACCACCTGGTCGGCCTGCCCTACGCGTTCTTCCAGCGCCGCTCGGCCGGCGATCTGCTGATGCGCGTGTCGAGCAACCAGACCATCCGGGAGATCCTCGGCTCGCAGAGCCTGGCCGCCCTGCTCGACGGCGTGTTCGTCGCGGTCTACCTGGTGCTCATCCTGTGCGCTGACGCACGCATGGCCGCGATCGTGACCGGCTTCGGCGCCGCGCAGCTCTTGACGCTGGCGCTGGCCCGCCGCAGCGTGCAGGAGCTCGAGGCGCGCGGCCTGGAGGCGCAGGCGCGCTCGCAGTCGTACCTCGTGCAGCTCATCGCCGGGATCGGGACGCTCAAGCTGGCCGGCGCCGAGCGGCACGCGGTGGAGCGCTGGAGCCACGACTTCGCCTCGACTCTCGACGCCGACCTGGCCATGGGCCGGACCCGCGCCGTCGTCGACGGCGTGCTGGGCACGCTGCGCAGCGCGGCCCCGATGGTCGTCCTCGCCTACGGCGCGCTGCGGGTCATCGACGGCGGCATGTCGCTCGGCACCATGCTCGCGGTCAACGCGCTGGCGGTGTCCTTTCTCACCCCGCTCGGCTCGCTCGTGCAGGGCATCCTGGCGCTGCAGCGCGTGCGCGGCCACCTCGAGCGCCTCGAGGACGTCCTCGGCGTCGAGCCCGAGCAGGCGCCCGGGCGTGCCGCGGCCACGCCGCCGCGGCTGCGCGGCCGCATCGAGCTCGATCACGTGTCCTTCCGCTACGCCGAGGGCGGCCCGCTGGTGCTGCGCGACGTCTCGCTGCACATCGAGCCCGGCCAGAGCGTGGCCATCGTGGGCGCGTCGGGCTCGGGCAAGTCGACGCTGGCCGCGCTGCTGCTCGGGCTACACCCGCCCCACTCGGGCCGCGTGCTGCTCGACGGGCACGACCTCGCCGAGCTCGACCTGCACGCGGTGCGCGCGCAGCTGGGCACGGTGCCGCAGGCGCCCTACTTCTTCGACGCGTCGATCCGCGAGAACATCGCCCTCGGTGACCCGGGCGCGCCGCTCGAGCGCATCGTCGCCGCGGCCAAGGCGGCCGCGATCCACGACGACATCGCGGCGATGCCGATGGGCTACGAGGCGCTCCTGGCCGACCGCGGCCAGTCGCTGTCGGGCGGGCAGCGGCAGCGGCTTGCGCTGGCGCGTGCGCTGGTGCTGCGGCCGGCGCTGCTGGTGCTCGACGAGGCGACCAG
>JBKJOI010000388.1:0-2944 GCA_046595695.1 Haliangiales bacterium
GGCGCGCACGCGCACCAGCACCTCGTCGGCTCGGGGCGTCGGCGGCGCGCGCTCGACAAGGGCCAGCCGCTCGACCCCACCGTAACCGCTCTGGACGATGGCCTTCATCTCTGGCCCGCGAGCATACGCGAAAGCTCCGCCACCACGCGTGACGGGGGCCACGGCCACGGGGCGGCTGGTTGGCAGGGAGACGTCGATCCCCCGCGGCCGCTCGCCATGAGGGCGGACAGGGCGCGCGTGCAGGCGCTACGCGGCGGCGCGCCACTCGTAGCGTTGGTGGAGTCCACCGAGTGCGCATCCTCCGCTCGCGCCGCGTGCGATGGACGGGCGATGCTAGCAGGCCCATGCGATGGCTGATACCGTCCGCGCATGCTCAACAAGCTCTTGTTGGTCGCCGCGTTCGTCACCCTCTCGGTGGGCTGCAAATCGGAGCAATCCGAGTCCAAGGCAGCGCCGGGCGACCGGCCGGCCGAAGGAAGTGCGATCGTCGCGGAGCAGATGGGCACGTTCACGTGCACGGACCTCAAGCAGGACGTGTGCCTCGACCCCACGGATCAGTTCGCGGCGACGGTCCCCGTGGTGCACATGACGTACAGGACGAAGGATCTGCCCGAGAACGGCGGGACCTACGTCATCAAGTGGATCGCGGAGGACGTAGGTGCCGCGGCCCCCGCGAACTCGGTGATCGCCACGCTGAACGAGTCCGTCACGGACGCTCAGGCGGGCATGAAGAACTACGTGGTCAATAGCAAGCTCTCGAAGCCGACCAACGGGTGGCCCGTCGGCACGTATCGCGTCGAGGTCAGCTATGGCGACAAGCTCGTGACGACCGCTCGCTTCTCGATCCGATAGCCTGAAACCTGGAGCGGCGCGACTCGGTGGAGATCATGGAGTTTCTGCCGCTTCCGGGGCAGTGACGCCGCCCGCCATGGCCACGACCGACGATGGGTCCGTCGACCGGAGCGGCACCGTGACCTCGGGACCCCTGCCTTAGGGCAGCCATACGGCTCGGCCCCCAGGAGGCATCCACACGATGGGCGGCGCGTGCCGCTGGCGTGGGGCGCGCGTTCCACGATAACCTGGAGCATCTCAGCCCTGCGGCCGGCTCGCGTGTGGACGGTGCTCGCGGCCCTCGGGCTGTGCGCGGCGGTCTCCGCATGCTCCTCGGGTGAGGGCCAGCAGATCCACGACGCCATCGTCGTTGGGCCCGACGGGCGGCGCACCTCGGTGCGACTGCCCAGCCGTTTCGACCGAGCCGGGCTCGTTCCGGATCGCGCCTGCCGCTATCAGGTGCTCGCCCACATCGCGGTCACGCCAGCGCTCGCGGGGCACAACCTCGTGCTCGTGTTGCCGAGCCTCTCGGCGCGCGCGCGCGCCAGCGCCGATGGCGCGGAGCTGGGCTCGGTGCGGGGTGGAGCGGCCGACGGCTACCGGCAGAGGCCGCCTCTGGCCTGGGCGGTGCCCGCCGAGCTCACCCGGGACGGCGCCCTGGATGTCACGATCGACGTCGAGCACACGTGGACGCAGAGCGCGTGGTGGACGACGGCGCCCGAGCTCGTCCTCGCGAGCAGGGGCCTCGGCACCGGGACCTGGGTCGAGCGCTATAACCTGGCGCTCGCGACCGCGGCGCTGGTGGTCATCGTGTCCATCGGCCTGGTCATGGCGTGGATCTACGTCATCGATCGATCGCGCCTCACGAGCGGCTACTTCGCCATCCAGGCGCTCCTGGCGGGCACGTACCCCGCGCAGGTCCTCGGCCTGCTCATTCCGCTCGGCCGCTTCGAGGTGCCCGTGATGGGCACCGGGCTCGTGGTCGCCGTCACCGTGGGCCTCTACTACACCAGCGCATTCTTCAGCTTGCCACCGCCGTCGCGGTGGTGGCCTCGCGCCGCGCTCGCGGCGCTGGTCGTCATGTGGGCGCCCGCGGGTCTCTTCGTCTCCACGACGATCACCGTGCACGTGATCGTCGGCTACCTGACCGTGACCCTAGGCGCGCTGCTCGTCACGATCGTGCGGCTCATCCGGTCGCGGGGTGGGCGCGAGCCCTGGCTCTACCTCTTGCCCTGGCTGAGCCTGGCGCTGGCGGCGCCGCCCGACTTCCTCTCGTGGCTGGGGCTCGCGGAGCCGCTGGCGGGCGCGCGCGCCGCGCTGATCGCGTTCGTGCTGTTTCCGCTCCTGCTCGAGCTCCTGCTCAACCAGCAGGAGGTCGGGACGCTCCACCGCAAGAACCTGCAGCTGGCTGGGCAGGTGCAGAAGCTCGAGCTGCGTCGCGCCGAGATCGAGCAGCTCAACAACGAGCTGCGGCGACAGATCTCGGACCGAGGCGCGCAGATCCACGCCGCGCTGCTCCTGGCCCGCGGTCGCGGCGGCACGGCGCCGGTGCTGGTTGCGGGTGAGGTCGTCCAGGGTCGTTACCGGGTCGAGGGCCCCCTCGGATCGGGGGGCATGGGCACCGTCTACGAGGTCACACGCCTCGTCGACGGGCGGCGCCTCGCGCTCAAGCTGGCGCGCGAGGTCAACGGCGAGGCGCTGGCGCGCATGGCGCGCGAGGCGCAAACGGCCTCCACCGTAACCAATCCGCACGTCGTCGCGATGCTCGACGTCGACGTCGCGTCTGCGGGCTTCCTCTACCTCGTCATGGAGCTGGTCGAGGGAGAGCCGCTCTCGCAGCTACGCGAGCGGTATGGCGACCGCGCGTGGGCGCTCGACGTGCTGGCGCAACTGGCCGACGGTCTGGCGGCGCTGCACCGCGGGGGCGTGATCCATCGCGATCTCAAGCCGAGCAACGTCCTCGTGGCCCGTGACGAGGCCGGGGCTGTGCTGGTCAAGATCACGGATTTCGGCATCTCGGTGCCGGAGCAAGAGGACGCCGCCGCCACCGCGCGTCGCCACGCCGAGCTCGCAAGCGGCAGCGACGGTGCCGAGCACACGGAGAACGCCGTGG
>JBKJOI010000423.1:0-7964 GCA_046595695.1 Haliangiales bacterium
GACTGGGTCATGCCCGAGATCGATGGCATCGAGCTGTGCCGGCGCCTGCGCGCACGCACCGATGCGCCGTACGTGTTCGTGGTGCTGGTGACCGCCAAGAACCGCAAGGAGGACGCGCTCGCCGGCTTCGAGGCCGGTGCCGACGACTTCCTCTCCAAGCCCATCGATCTCCTCGAGCTGAACGCGCGCCTGCGCGCCGGCCGCCGCATCCTCGAGCTCAACGAGGCGCTCGCCAAGGAGACCTCGGAGCGCCGGCGCTCCGAGGCGCGCTACCGTGCCGTGTCCGAGACCGCGCACGAGGGCATCGTCACGGTCGACAGCGAGGGGCGCATCGCCGGCTGGAACCAGGGCGCCGCGGTCATGTTCGGCCACCTGGAGCACGAGGTCCTGGGCCAGCCGCTCACCATCCTGATGCCGGTGAAGCACGCCGCGGCCCACCTCGCGGGCTTCGCTCGCTTCCTGCCCACGGGGCAGGCGCGCGTGCTCGACAAGTCACTCGAGCTCAAGGCCGTGCGCAAGGATGGCCGCGAGTTCCCCTGCGAGCTGTCGCTCAACTCGTGGCGGACCGACGAGGGCCAGTTCTCCACGGGCATCTTCCGCGACATCACCGAGCGCCGCCGCACCGAGGAGCAGGTCCGGCAGCTGGCCTCGATCGTCGAGTGCTCCGACGATGGCATCTACGGCTACGACTTCGAGGGCCGGATCCGCAGCTGGAACAAGGGGGCGGAGCGCCTGTATGGCTACACCTCGGCGGAGGTCATGGACCGCCACTTCGAGATGCTCCTGCCCAGCGATGGGCTACCCGAGGCCGAGGACATCATCAAGCGAACCCTGGCCGGGGAACGGGTCGACCACTACGAGATCCGGCAGCGGCGCAAGGATGGCACGCTCTTCGAGGTCTTCCTGACCACGTCGCTGGTGCGCGACGTGGTGGGCTCCACGTCGGGAGTCGCGGTGATCGTCCGCGACATCACCCAGAAGAAGACCTTCGAGAAGAAGCTCCTGCTCGCGGATCGGATGGCGTCGGTGGGCACGCTGGCCGCGGGCATCGCCCACGAGATCAACAACCCGCTCTGTTACGTGACCGGGAATCTCGACCTGCTGAACGAGGAGATCAAGTGCATCGCGGGCCTCGCGCCGGAGCAGCAGCGCGAGCTCGAGGAGCTGATCAAGGACGCGCGCGGCGGCGCCGAGCGCGTGCGCAAGATCGTCCGCGACCTGAAGATGTTCTCACGCTCCGACGAGGAGCGCCGCGTCCCGGTCGAGCTGGTGCGCGTGCTCGATCTCTCGGCCAACATGGCCTTCAACGAGATCCGCCACCGCGCCCGGCTGGTCAAGGCCTACCAGCGCGTGCCGCCGGTCGAGGCCGACGAGAGCCGCCTGGCCCAGGTCTTCATCAACCTGCTCGTCAACGCGGCCCACTCGATCGTGGAGGGCAGCGCCGAGCGGAACGAGATCCGGCTGTCCACGTTCACCGACGCGACCGGGAGGGTCGTCGCCGAGGTCAGCGACACCGGCCAGGGCATTCCACCTCTGCACACCAAGCGCATCTTCGATCCCTTCTTCACCACCAAGGCCGTCGGGGTCGGCACCGGCCTCGGTCTGTCCATCTGTCACGGCATCATCACCGAGCTGGGTGGCGAGATCTCGGTCGAGAGCGAGGTGGGCAAGGGCTCGGTGTTCCGCGTCTCGCTCCCGCCCGCGCGGCTGGCCGCTCCGCTCCCGGAGTCCGTACCCAGCACGCCCGCCGGCCCCAGCAAGCGCGGCCGCATCCTGGTCGTGGACGACGAGCCCATCCTGGCGGCCACGATCCAGCGAATCCTGCGCGGCGAGCACGACGTCGTGGTCGTCCACGATGGCCAGGCCGCCATCGACCGCATCACGGCGGGTGAGTATTTCGACCTTGTCCTGAGTGACCTCATGATGCCCATGATCACCGGGATGGATCTTCACGCCGAGCTGTCGCGCAGCGCCCCCGAGCAGGCCGAGCGCATGATCTTCATCACCGGCGGAGCCTTCACGCCGCGCGCGCGGCAGTTCCTGGACACGGTTCGCAACCAGTGGATCGAGAAGCCGTTCGACGCGCAGAACCTCAAGGCGATGGTACGGGCCGCGGTCCGCTGATGCCGAAACCCTACGATCCCCGGTCCCAGGTCCTGCCCGCGCTCGCCGGCCTGGCCCTCACGCTCACGACGGGCGGCTGCGCGAGCGAGGCCCGGTGCGGACAAGACGCGCTGTCGACCTGCCTCGCCCCGCAGCAAGCGCCCACGTATTACGTCGAGCAGGGGCTGAAGTACTTCGACACCCTCGACTCGAGCGCGGATCGCACGAGCCACCCCGAGTACGGCGAGCTCGTCGCGCGCTGGGAGTGGCCACCGTGGCTGAAGCTGACCGGCTACGGGGAAGCCCTGACCGTGGCCGTCGACGAGGCCGTGCTCACGCTCTACCCGACCACGCTGGTGCCCGTCCGCGATTGCCGTGCCTTCGCCGTGCAGCCGTTCGCGCGGTGCCGGGTCTCCTTCGACTACGACGGGCGCGCCTGCCCGATCTACGAGGAGTTCACCTTCAACGATCAGGGCCAGGTGACCTTCATCGAGGCGTGGACCGACGCGCCCGGGCTGCTCCCGATGGATCCCACGCTCGATCCCTGGGCCGAAGGCGACGACGTCCATCGCCTGTCCACGAAGGTCCCCGGCCTCGGCAACGCCACCGGCACCATCGATCCCGAGGGCGAGGCCATGACCCGCGCGGCGCTCGCGGATGCCGAGCTCGCCGACTTCGCCGAACGCGCGCAGGATTTCTGGATTGCATGGTTCGACGAGCTCGAGGCTGTGGGCGGGGGCGAAAACGCTATCGCGCACGGCTGCGGGTGGACACCGTGACGCCTGTCGCTGTGCGACGCGACGTGAGCTGACGTCAGCTTTCCCCCGCCGCGAGCGCGACTCCACCGCGCGCTCTCCCAGGAATCAAGGGCTTGCACGCTGGCCCTGCGATTGCTCTTCAGCAAACGCAGGAGGATTCAGCTCATGACCGCTCGTATCACGTGTTCGTTGTTTGCAAAGCTGGCTTCACTGGCCGCCATGTCGCTCTTGACCGCCTGCCCCGACGCACAAGGCAGTGGTGACACCCGGCTGCTGTCCGCGCTGTCGCGCACCGAGATGAGCTCGGTCTGCTCCGTGCGCGTGCAGATCCTGGCCGACGACGTGATCCGTGGCGCCGGTCACATCGACTGCGTGCTCGACCAGCGCGACCGAGACGACAAGGGCTTCGTCTGCGATCAGCCGACGCTGTCCACGTGCGCCGCCGACCTCGAGAAGAACATGGCGGCCACGTCACTCGAGGTCGACTGCGACCTCGACGGCGACAACGTGAGCCACGTGAACTCCTGCACCACCGTCACGGTCGAGGAGTGGGAGCCCTGCCTCGATGCCCTGGCCGAGACGCTCGCGGGGTTCGACGGCGCCACCTGCCAGACCTTCGAGGAGCTGCAGCTCGAGGCCGCGCAGCCGCCCGCGGCGTGCCAGGCCGTCTTTACCGAGTGCCCGGCGCTGAAGGAGATCAACTTCCTGCGTGTCGTCGACATCGACGGGCCGCTCCGTGAGGCGCCGAGCCAGACGACCGACCTGCATCGCGACCCGGCGCGCGACCCAAGCGACTTTCATCGCGACCCGGCCCGCGACCCGAGCGACCTGCATCGCGACGCCCGCTGAAGCAGATCGGGAGCACTTGCACACCTACGTGGGCTTCGAAGCATCCCCGCGCTTGCGCGGGCGCGCGCCGGCCCCATCGTCCGCCAGCAGCGCGAGCAGCTCCTGCGTCGAGAGCGTCGAGGGTGTCGACGCGCCGTCGAGGATGCCGGCGACCAGGGCGCGCTTGTCCGCCTGCATGGCCAGGATCTTCTCCTCGATCGTGCCCATGGCGACCAGCTTGTAGATGGTCACCGGCCGGGTCTGGCCCAGGCGGTGCGCGCGATCACTCGCCTGGTCCTCGACCGCCGGGTTCCACCACGGATCGAGGTGCACGACGTTGTCGGCGGCCGTCAAGTTGAGCCCCGTGCCGCCGGCCTTGAGCGAGATGAGGAACGCGTCGTGGCCGCCCGCCTGGAAGGTGTCGACGAGCGTACGCCGCTCGCGCTCGGGCGTGCTGCCGTCGAGGTAGAGGCTGCTGACCCCCGCGTCGTCGAGCGCCTCGCGCGCGAGGGCGAGCAGCGAGGTGAACTGGCTGAAGATCAAGGTGCGGTGGCCTTCGTCACGCAGCTCCTCGACAATCTCGACGAGCCGCGCGAGCTTGCTCGACGGCACGGTGGTGCGCGGCTCGCACAGCTTGGCGTGGCAGCAGAGCTGGCGCAGCCGGGTGATCGCCGCCAGCACCTGGAAGCGTCCGTCTTGCCCGCCCCGACCGCGACCGACGTCGATCTTGGCGAGCGCCGCGGCGGCCGCCAGCCGTTCGGCCTCGTAGAGCTTGCGCTCCTCCGCGGAGAGTTCGACGTCCACGCGCACCTCGCTGCGCGTCGGCAGCTCGCGCGCGACCTGGGTCTTGAGCCGCCGCAGCAGGAACGGCTGCGTGAGGCGCACCAGCGCGGCGCGCCGCTCCGGGTCTCCCGAGCGCTCGATGGGCGCGGCGAAGCGCTCGCGAAAACGCTCCCACGAGCCCAGCAGCCCCGGCGCGATCAGGCGGTACAGGCTCCAGAGCTCGGCCAGGCGGTTCTCGATCGGCGTGCCGGTGAGCGCCAGCGTGAAGCCGGCCCGCAGCTGCAGGGCCGCCCGTGCTCGCTGGCTCTGCGGGTTCTTGATGGCGTGCGCCTCGTCGAGCACCAGGGTGCCGAAGTCGATCGCGGCGAGATCATCGATGTCCCGGGCCATGAGCCCGTAGCTCACGATCAGCACGTCGCCGGCAGCGAGCCCCGCCGGGACGGCCCCGTGGTCCGAATACATGTGCGCGCGCAGCTCGGGCGCGAAGCGCGCCAGCTCGCGCACCCAGTTGAAGCAGACCGAGGTGGGCGCGACCACCAGCGCCGCTCCCTTGGCCTGGCGGTGCACGAGCAGCGCGATCGCCTGGATCGTCTTGCCCAGGCCCATGTCGTCGGCAAGGCAGGCGCCGGGTGCCCACTCGGCGAGGCGCGCCAGCCACTCGAAGCCCTGCACCTGGTAATCGCGCAGCTCGGCGGTGAGCCGAGGCAGGCGCGGCGCCGCGGCGGTGTCGGCCGCGCGACGACGGGTCAAGAGCTCGGCCCAGCGACGCGGCGCGTGTAGCTCGTCCACCGCGTCGGCGAGCAGCGGCGCCGCCAGCGGCGAGATCTCCAGGCCGTGCTTGCCGCGGTAGACGACATCGGCCACGCGCTCGAGCCGGGCGCGCAGATCGTCGGCGAGGCGCACCCAGCGGTGCGCGCCGAGCTTGACGAAGCGCTGCCGCTCGCGCAGCGCGCTCAGCAACTCGGCGAGCGCGAGCTTCTCGCCGTCGACCTCGATCGTGCCGTCCAGGCCGAACCAGTCGCGGCGGTCCTGCACGTTCAGCCGCAGGCTCCCGGCCGCCGCGAAGCCGACGCTGCGCGGCGGCGACTTCGGCCACTCGACCGTCCACGGCTCGACGAGCGCGGGCAGCACAGCCAGCAGATCGAGCGCTTCCTCGCCCTCGAGCTGCCAGCGGAAGGGCTCGCCGGGGCCCGGCGTGGGCAGCGGCAGCACGCGCAGCACGTCATGCACCGTGGCCAGCTCGGCGGCCAGGTCACGCTGCGCCCAGACGCGGCGGTTGGCGCGCAGCGCACCGACCTGCGCAGGGCCCTCGCCGATGGGCAAAGGGTCCGACTCCGCGTGGACGCGCACCAGCGCCTCGGCGCACAGGCCGACCTCGCCCTCGGGACACAGCCGCAAGATGAACCGCGGCTCCGCCGCGACCTGCTCGCCGAGCAGGGTCCCGTGCGCGCGCACCGGCAGCGTCGCCGACAGCCGGACCAGCTGCTCGCCCAGCGCCGCCCCCGCCTCTGCGGGCAGCGCGCGCTCGTGGCGCTCCAGCACCTGCCAGGCGTCGCGCACGCGCCGGTCGATGTCGACGACCGCCGCGTGGCCCGCGTCGTCGTCCAGCCAGAGGCCGAGGCGCTCGCCCCCCGCGCCGAGCGCCGCCGCGCCGGCGTGCGCAGGCGCGTCGACGCCCTCGATCTCGAGCACCACGCGGTAGCTGCCGTCGTCACCGGGCCGCGCCGCGATCACCAGCGGTCCCCGCTCGAGGCGCAGCGGCACCCTCCGGTTGCCGTCCTGCACGAACAGCAGCGGATGCCCGCGGAGCAGGCCCAGCGCTCGCAGCAGCTCGTCCACCTGGCTCCGCTCGACCGCCCGCGCCTCCGGCAGGCGCGCGAGGATCTCGAGCGCCTCGCGCTCGCGCTCGTCGCGGGCCGCCGGTAGCGCCTCGGCGACCGAGATCTGTCGGCCGCGCGCGCCGCTCGGGTCGGCGAGCGCCTTCACGTGCAGCCCCGGGCGCGTCTTGATCAGGAACCCGAGTCGCTCGATGGACGTGGGCCTGGCCGTGCCCAGGAGCGCCAGCGCGTCGAGCGTACGCTTCCACGGCGGGACCAGCGCCTCGCGCGCGCGCTCGACGAGCGCGGTATTCACGCCGCGGCCGATCTCGCCCAGCAGCCGGTCGTAGACCGCCAGCACGTGATCGCAGCACGCCGGGACGCGCGGCGTGCACTGGCAGGTCTCGCCGGCGCCCACGGCCTGGCCCACGTGCAGCGAGACGTGGAGGGAGCCCGTCAGCGGGTCGATCACGTACGCGCGAAGCTGCCGTTGCTCGTCGAACGTGAGGTCGACGCGCATTGCCTGGTTGCGCGGCCGCGGCGCCACCAGCGCCCGTACGGCCGCGCGACGGGGCGCCAGCAGCGTGACCCACTCCGCCAGGATGGGGTCCTTGGGCACCGGCGCTGCCACCGCACGCGCTTCCTCGGCCGCGCCCGCTCGGCCCAGCTCGGCCAGGCTCTGCAGATGGCGTCCGAGCGCACCGGCGAGCTGCGCCTCGAACAGGATCTTCTCCGGCTCGCGCGCCTGCTCGATCACCTGGGCGATCGTGAGGTCGGAGATGTGCACCCGGAGCATGTAGATCGCTCGCATGGACGCCGGGTCCCTGAGCAGGCGGGCCACGCGGCCGTGCAGCGCCCAGCCGACACCCTGTTGCTCGGCCCAGTCTCCGAGCCCGTGCAGCTGTTTCGGCGGGCCCTCCGGTGCCGGGCGCGCAATCGTCTCCGTCCGCGTCGCCACCACGTGCGCCACCCGCTCGACCAGCCGCGCCACGCGCGACGCCTCGACGGTCTCGGCCAGGTACGCGTGCACGTCCCGGTTGCGAATCAGCTTCTCGATCGTGAGGCGGGGCCAGCGGTGCCGGAGCACCTCGATCACCACGAGCAGCGGCAGATCGACGGGCACGAGGCCCTCGAGCAGCGCACCGACCGGCTTGCCGAGCAGGCGAGCCGGTCCCCTGCCCGCGTCGACCGCGCGCGCGATGGCTTCGAGGTCACGGAACGACGACGTTCGCACCGGCTGGGGCATGAGGGCGAGGAGCCTACGGCACGGCTCTGACATCCGGGGAGGAAACGTGGCCACCACGACACCTGGACAAAGGCTCGCTACGTGTACCATCGCCGCCACGTGGAGACGTTGTCGATGAGTGCCTCGCTTCTACTTCTGACCAAGGGGAATGCCCTCGACGCGGCAAACCGAGAACTGTGGTAACTCAGCCGTGGAGCCGACGATGCGCCTCTTCCTGATTCTCAGCTTCGCCGCGACAGTGGCGGGCTGCATCAACAACGACCCGATCGAATGCTCGACAGCGAGCGACTGCTCACAGGCGGGCATCGGTGGCATCTGCCGTCCCTCTCCGTCGAGCGACCACAGCTGGTGCACCTTTCCCGACAACGACTGCGCTACCGGCGAACGGTGGGGCATTCTCGCAGGTGATGGCCTCGAGCGAACTTGCAT
>JBKJOI010000432.1:0-13004 GCA_046595695.1 Haliangiales bacterium
GTGGGCGCCGGTGCCGCGCGCGTGCACGACCCGCTCGGGGATGCGCTCGCGGTCGAAGCGCGCCAGCTTCTCCAGCAGCTGGCTGTCCTGCAGCAGCACCGGTCCAGCAGGTCCGGCGGTGAGCGAGTTCTGGTTGTCGCTCACCGGCGCGCCGCTCTCGCGGGTAAGCAGGGGCGCGGCGATGGACGTCGCGCCGATCGTGGTCACACCAACGATGATCCAGGTGCGCAGGGCCGAGAAAACATTGCGGGGCATGGGGCTCCCTCCAGGCAAGCGGTGCGCCGCGGGGGGCGGCGTGACGGTTACCCTGCGCGCAACGTCCGCATCCATCCAATCGATTGTTTCAATTGCCAGATAGGGATTGCCTATCGGCAGCGCGAGGCGGCCTCACCGAGCGCCGCGCGCCGCGAGCCGCCCGCAGCTACGGCCCGCCCGCCTTCTGGCGCTCCGCGGCGCGCAGGGTCTTCATCGCCTCGGCGTTTTTCGGGTCGTTCTTGAGCACCGCCTTGTACATGGCGATGGCGTCGTCGTAGCGGCCCTGCTTGTAGTAGGCGTGGCCGAGCATGAGGCGTGCGCCGTCGCCGGCGCCCTCGTCGAGCGCCTTCTGCGCAAAGGCGATCGCGCCGTCGACGTCCTTGGTCTGGAACGCGACCTTCGAGATGCCGAGCAGGCCATCGACGCGCAGGTGCTTGCCGTTCGCGACCCGCTCGTAGAGCGCGCGCGCCTCGGGCCACTTGCGCGAGGCTTCGGCCGAGCGCGCGCGGACCAGGAGTGCCTTGGCCTCCTTCTTGTCGCGCGGCGGCTTCGCGTCGAGCTTGGTGTCGAGCTTGGTGTCGACCTTGGCATCGACCTTGGGGTCGTGCTTGGGCTGGGGATCCGTCTTCGCGTCCAGCGCGGCCCTCTCGTCGGGCTTCTTCACGTCCGGCTTGAGCGCCGCCGGCTTCACGTCCGGCTTCACGTCCGCCTTCGGCTCCGGCTTCTCCGGCTTCTCCGGCTTCTCCGGCTTCTCCGGCTTCTTCTCGGCCGGCTTCTCGGGCCTGCGCAGCGGCTTCGGCTTGTCGAGCGGCGGCACCGACGACGGGCTCGCGCTGCCCGGCTGCGGGCGTAGGTAGTAATACCAGTAGTAACCGGCGCCACCAGAGGTGGCGAGCAGCAGGACCCACAGGAACACGGTCGTGCCGCGCACGCCGATCCGGTAGAGGCGCTGCTCCTCGCGCGTCAGCACCACCGGCATCGGCGTCGACGGCCGCGACGGTTCGCTGCCCGCTGCGGACGGCACCGCGCTCGGCCCGGACGCCATCGCCGGCGGTGCCGAGCCCGCCAGCCCCGCGCCGGCTGCGGTCGCGATCGCGCTCTGCGGCAACGCCTGGTGCCCACCGGTCACCGCGCGCACGCCCGCCGCCACCGCCGCGAGCTTGGCGGCCTCGGTGGGCATCGCGTGCATGTCGCCCATGACGTGTATGCCCGCGGGTGGCGGCATCGGTGACATCTGTCCGGTCGCGAGCGCCGAATCGACCGGCATGCCGAGCATCTTGGCGACGGCGACGCCGCGCCCGGCCAGGCACTTGGTGAGCTCGTACTCGAGCGCTTCCATGGAGCGCGGCCGATCGGCCGGATCACGCGCCATCGCGCGCATCACGACCTTCTCGACCACGTCGGGCAGGTCGGGGCGCATCTCGCGCGGCGGCTGCGGCTCGACGGTGGCCTTCTTGGTGAGAATCTCCATGAAATTCTCACCCTCGTAGGGCGGCCGGCCGGTGAGCATCTCGTAGAGGATCGCGCCCACCGCGTAGACGTCGGAGCGCGCGTCGGCGGGCTTGCCCGCGGCCTGCTCGGGCGCCATGTATTCGGGCGTGCCCATGGCCATGCCCGGGTGGGTCAGGCGCTCCTTGCGCTGCTCCTCGAGCTCGGTGCTCTTGGCGATGCCGAAGTCGAGCACCTTGACGAAGTCGGTCGTGCCCTCGCGCACGATCAGGAAGACATTCTCGGGCTTGAGGTCGCGGTGGATGATGCCCGCCGAGTGCGCGGCGGCGAGCGCGCGGCAGATCTGCGTGCCGATGCCGAGCGCGCGGTGGATGTCGAGCGCGCCCTCGCGGTCGATGACCGCGGCCAGCTCGACGCCCTCGAGGTGCTCCATGACGAAGTACACCGAGCCGTCGGCGGTGGTGCCCGAGTCGGTGACGTCGACGATGTTGGGGTGCCCGATCTTCGACGCGGCGCGCGCCTCGCGGCGGAAGCGCGCGACCACCTCGGGCGTGCGCGAGTAGACCGGGTGCAGGATCTTGACCGCGACGCGCTTGCCGATCTCGACGTGCTCGGCCTCGTAGACGCGGCCCATGCCGCCCTCGCCGATGAGCGCACGCACCGCGTAGCGGCCGTTCACGATCTGGCCGATGATCTCCTCGGGCTCGTGGTAGGCGAGCTCGTCCTCGGGATCCTCGTCGAGCTTCTGCGCCAGCGCCTGCATCGCGCCGTCGGAGATCGGGCGCGTCGGCAGGACCGTCTGGCCGCCCGGGCCGGGCGCCGGCACCGAGACCGCGACGCCCTTCTGGGTCGGCTCGCCGCGGCGGGTCATGGCCGATGGCTGCGGCGCGACCGGACCGCGCGGGATCGGCGGCGCCGACTGGTTGGGCGCGGTCGGCGGCAGGCCCATCAGGCCCGAGGGCGCCGGCTCGGTGAGATCGGGCGGCACCAGCGCGACGCGCTCGTCGTGGGTCGGCGGCGCGGTCAGCCGGTGGCGCGTCTTGACGATGAGCGCCTCGCGCTCGTTTCGCTCCTTGGGCAGATCCTCGGCGAACAGGCCGGTGACAAACTTCTCCAGGCGCGCCGCGTCGGTGGCGGGCGCCTCGGTGGCGAGCCAGCCGGCCAGCGCGATGCGCATCTCCTCGCCGGTCTGGTAGCGTTGCGTGGGATCCGGCTCGAGCGCGCGCGCCACGATGGCATCGAGCGCGGGCGGCACGCGCGGCGCCCGCTTGGAGGGCGGATCCGGCCGCGGATCCTTGGCGCGGTTGATGAGATCCTGCGGCTGCGCCTCGCCGGGCGGGAACAGCTGGCGGCCGGTCAGCAGCTCCCACAGGATGATGCCCGCGGCGTACAGGTCGGTGCGGCCGTCGAGCGGCTCGCCGCGCGCCTGCTCGGGCGACATGTACGAGACCTTGCCGTAGATCACGCCGGGCGCGGTCTTCTCGAGCTTGAGCGTCGACGACGCGAGGCCGAAGTCGGTGAGCTTGACCTCGCCCGTGAACGACACCAGCACGTTGGGCGGCGAGACATCACGGTGCACCAGCTTGAGCCCGCCGAAGGAGTGCGCGTAGGCGAGGCCGCGGCACAGCTCCTTCACGATGTGCACGGCGACGTCGACCGGGAAGGCGACCGTCTTCTTGGCGCAGCGGTTCCACACCGCGCGCAGGTCCTTGCCCTCGATGAAGTCCATGCCGAGGAAGATCTCGCCGCCGACCTGCCCGGCATCGAAGACCGGCACCAGGTTGCCGTGCGAGAGCTTCACGACGACCTTGGCCTCATCGCGGAAACGCGCCACGTACTCGGCGTCGGCGAGATGCGGGAGCACGGTCTTGATGACGCAGAGCTTTTCCAGCCCGCGATCACCGGTCACCGCGAGATAGAGCGCTCCCATGCCGCCTTGCGCCAGCGGCGAAAGCAGGTGGTACTTCCCGAACTTCCTGGGGAATCCGTCAGCCATGCACGCTCGTCGCTCGGGTCGCAGGGCATCGTAACAGATGGGCCTGACCGGCTGCCAGTCATTGTGCCGTGATTCGCCACACGAATTCGCCGGCCGCCTCCGTGGGTTGCGCGCGGGTACGCGCCGGACACAAAGCACTTGCGCGCGTGCCCGTCCTCGCCAGTAAGATGCGAGCCCACACGCGCCGCGTTGGCGCTCGGCCGCTCCGCAATCTCGCGGCGCGGCACGGTCCCTCGGAGGCCAGATGCCCGGCGAGACGATCCTCGTCATCGATGACAGCCCGACAATCCTGAAGGTGGTCCAGCTCGTGCTGACCAAGGCGGGGTTCCAGGTGGTCACCGCGGTCGACGGCGAGGCCGGCGTGGACAGCGCGCGGCACGCCAAGCCGGACATGATCCTGCTCGACTTCGTAATGCCGAAAATGAACGGCTACCAGGTCTGTCGTACGCTCGCAGGCGAGCAGGAGCTGCGCGACATCCCGGTCGTGCTCATGAGCGCCAAGGGCGACCAGGTCGGCGAGCGCTTCGTCAAGGTGATGGGGATCGTCGATTACATCACCAAGCCGTTCTCGCCCGAGGCGATCACCGCGGTCGTGCAGCACACGATCGGAAAGTACGGCAAGCGGCGCGCCGAGGACCACACGCGCCCGCTCATCGAGGGCGCCAACGATCTCACCGGCGGCGGCGCGGTCGACGCGGCGCAGGCGCGCGAGCTCGAGGCCGAGCGCAAGCGGCTCGTCGACGAGATCCGCGACCAACTCGCCGCCGCGGTCGCGGCGCGCGTGGCCGGGCTGTTCTCGCTCGCCGACGCGGCCAAGGACGGCAACGGCGCCGGGTCCGGTTCGAGCGGCCACGACGCGCACTCCGCCGGCGCCGTGCCCACCGACGTCGCCGCCATCACCGACGCGGCCAAGGCCGCGTTCGACGATGCGACGCTGGCGTCGATCCTCGGCAACGTGCGGCCCTCGCTCTTCGATCCCGCCGCCGAGGACTCGGTGCTGCAGGGCGATCTGCGCGTGGTGCCCATCGCCGAGGTGCTGCAGCTCCTGCAGTTGCAGGGGCAGTCGGGCGCGCTCAGCGTCGCGCGCGCCAAGGGCAAGGTCGAGGTCTACTTCCGCCAGGGCAAGATCGACCTGGCGGCGGCGGCCGGCGTCTCCGACGAGTTCCTGCTGGGTCGCTTCATCGTCGACTCGCAGCTCATGTCGAAAACCGATCTCGAGGCCTTCCTCAAGTCGCGCGCGCCCGGCTCCAAGCTGCTGGGCGGCCAGCTGGTCAAGCTCGGCTACATCTCCGAGATGGAGCTGCGCCAGGCCATCAGCAAGCAGACCGCCGAGCTGATCTACGAGATCCTGCGCTGGAACTTCGGCCGCTTCAGCTTCAAGGCGACCCGGGATCTGCCCCCGGTCGCGGTCGACGCAGCGCTCGGCCTCGACGTGGAGGGCATCCTCATGGAGGGCTTCCGCCGCGTCGACGAGTGGCACCTCATCGAGCGCGAGGTCGACAACTTCGACGTCGTCTTCCTGCGCAACGAGGACGCGGTCGCGCAGATGGGTCGCGGTCGCCTGACCCGCGAGGAGCTCGCCATCCTCGAGCTCGTGAACGGCAAGAACAGCGTGAAGGAGATCATCCGGCAGTCGCGGATGGGCTCGTTCGACGTCTCGAAGATGCTGTACCGCCTGCTGTCGATCAAGCTGATCCGGCGGCGGGTCATGCCCGTCGCGGTGTAGCGGCACGCCGCCGTCCCCGAGCTACCCGACGACCCGATTCCGCCCGGCGCGCTTGGCCTCGTAGAGGCGGGCGTCGGCACGCATGAGGCCGACCTCGAAGGGTTCGCCGGGCGCGAGCTCGGTGACGCCCGCCGAGATGGTCAGGCTGCCGACCACGAGCTCGAGCGCCGCGACCGCGGCGCGCGTCCGCTCGGCGTAGGCGCGCGCGCCGTCGGCGCCGCCGGGCAGGATGGCGACGAACTCCTCGCCGCCCCAGCGCGCGACCACGTCGGTCAACCGCGCGAGCGCGGTCAGCTCGCGCGCGACCATGCGCAGGACGGCGTCACCGGCGGCGTGGCCGTGCGTGTCGTTGACGCGCTTGAAGTGGTCGATGTCGAACATGGCCAGCGACAGGGCGGCGCCCGTCCGATCGGCGCGGGCGCGCTCGCGCGCCGCCGCGGACTCGGCGCCGCGGCGGTTGTACAGCCCGGTCAGCGGATCGGTCGTCGACTGCCGCTCGCCCTCGACCAGGCGATCGTGCTCGACGGTCACGTCGCGCCACACGATCAGGTAGCCCGGGCCGGTCGGCAGGAGCACCGGCCCCGCGCGCCGACGCATGACGCGCCGGTGCGGGCGCGTGAACACGAACACATCGTCGGTCCGCGTGGGGTCCTCGGTCTGCAGGCGCAGCGTGTTCTGCAGGCCCTCGGGATCCTCGAGCAGCGGCGCCGCGAGGGCCATGAAGCCCTGCGGCGTGAGGCCGAGCATCTGCTCGGGGGTGCGCGCGAAGATGGTCGCGTGCGCGCGGTTCGCGTAGACGCAGCGCTGGTGCTCGTCGAGCAGCGTGACGCCGTCGTCGACGTTGGTCAGGATGGTGTCGAGCAGCGTGCGCTGCCGGCGCTCCTGGGTGACGTCGCGCAGCATCGACACCAGCGCGGGCTCGCCGTCGAACGGCACGACCGAGCCGGTCACCTCGACCAGCCGCTCGTCGCCGTCGCCGCGGACGATGCGAAAGTCACGCAGCGGCGGCGACGCGCCGGTCGCCGCCAGCAGGCCCATCCGCTCGCGCGCGGCGGCCCAGTCGTCGGGATGCAGGATGGCGGTGATCGGGCGGCCGGTGAGCTCCTCGGCGCGCCGACCGACGAGGGCGAGCGCCCCGCCGTTTGCCCACTTCACGACGCCCGTCTGCGAGATCACGATGACGCCGAGCGGCACCTTCTCGAACAGCGCCCGCAGCCCGCGTCCAGCCTCGCCCGCGTCCACCACTACCACGGTCGCGGATGGTGGCACGGCCGGGGCCCCAGGGTAAATCACACCATCGATGTCCCCGGCGGACGCAAGAAATGCTGTAGGATCTCGCACGCATGGCGCTCCGCAATGTGCTGGTCTTCGCGCTCGGCGGGGCTCGCTATGCGCTCGAGCTGCGCTGGGTGCGCGAGGTCGTCAGCATGACGGCCATCACGCCAGTACCGACCGCGCCCGCGGCCATCGCAGGCACGATGAACTTCCGCGGCGCGATCGTCCCGGTGATCGGCCCGGCCGCGCTGTTCGCGCCGCACCCACCGCCCGAGCGCGCGCGCCTGCCGCGCGCCGGCGATCAGGCCATCCTCGTCGACGTCGAGGGCACGCGCGCCGCGCTGCCGGCCGACCGTATCGACGAGGTCACCTCGCTGCTCGAGGCGCCGCGCGAGCCCGGCCAGATCGGCGAGCTGGTGATCGATCCCAAGGGCAAGGCCATCCCGCTGCTCGATCCGCCCGCCATCATCGCCGAGGTGCTGCACCGCGTGAACGAGGCCGCCGAGCGCCTCGCGGCCCGGCTCTCGGGCGAGAAGGCGCCGTGAGCGTGGGCGACCTGGATCCCGAAATCGGCCTGGTCTTCCTCGAGGAGGCGCGCGGCCACCTGCGCACGCTCGAGGACGCCGGCGCGCCCACCGCCGACAAGCTGGCCGCCGCGCACGGCCTGAAGAGCGCCGCCGGGCTGGTCGGCCAGCAGGAGCTGCGCACCCTCGCCGAACACGTCGAGCGGCTGTGGCGCGCGCACGAGGGCGAGGCCGCCGGCGCGCAGGTCCGGCGCATCGCGACGCTCCTGCGCGAGCTCGCCGCCGAGCTGGGCCCGCCCGAGGCCATCCTCACCAGCGAGCCGTCGGGCGGCGCCTCGGGCGCGCTCGGCGACACCTCGGGCTTCGACGCCGAGGAGACCGCGCTCCTGCGCTCCTTCTTCCTCGACGAGGCGCAGGAGCATCTGGAGAGCATCACCCAGACGCTCATCGCGCTCGAGCGCGAGCCGCACCGGCGCGAGCTCGTCGACGTGCTCCTGCGCAAGACGCACACGCTCAAGGGCTCGGCGGCCACCGTCGGGTTGCGCACCGCCGCCGAGGCCGCGCACCGCCTCGAGGACGTGTTCGCGCTGCTGCGCAGCGGCCGCCTGGCCATGACCCCCGAGCTCCTCGACGTGCTGGTGAGCGCGGTCGACACGCTGCGCGCGGTCGCGATGGCCGCGGCGCCCGCGGCGGCGCGCGGCCTGCTCGAAGGCCTGGTCGGGCAGCTCGCCGGCTTCGCGCCCGGCGCCGGCGCGAGCTCGGTCGCCCCCGCGCGCGCGACCACCGGCGACGGCGTGCCGCACCCCTACGAGCACGTCGACTCGGGGCCACGCACCTTCACCGTCGTCAAGCCCGACTCGCACTCGGGTCCGCACCCCGAGCCGACCGGCGACGAGGGCGGCTCGCGCGACGAGGACGGCGGGCTCTTCGACGAGCGCCGCGCCGAGCGCCGCACGGGGGAGCCGCAGCTCCTGCGCGTCGACGCCGCGCGTGTCGATGTGCTCATGGACGCGGCCGGCGAGCTGGTCTTCGACCGCACGCGCATCGAGCGCCGCGCCCAGGAGCTGCGCCAGATGACGCGCGAGCTGTCCAAGACCCGCGCCGCGCTGCGCATGTTGCTGGCGCCGCTGCGCGCCGCCGCCGCCGCCGCCGAGCAGGGCAACCGGCCGTCGCCCGAGGCCATCCACGCGGTGGTCGCGCGCGTCACCGATCTCGAGGGCGAGCTGGCCGCGCACAGCGCGCAGCTGGCGCGCACCACCGCCACGCTCGGCGACGACACCGAGGCGCTGCGCCGGACCTCGTCGGCGCTGCAGACCGGGCTCACCCAGGTGCGCATGATGTCGGTGCGCGGCCTGTTCCAGCGGCTGGCGCGGCCGCTGCGCGAGCTGGCGCGCCGCGCCGGCAAGAAGGTCGAGCTGGCGACCTCGGGCGAGGAGACCGAGCTCGACAAGACGGTCGTCGAGCAGATCGTCGATCCCCTGGTGCAGATCGTGCGCAACGCGGTCGTGCACGGCATCGAGGCGCCGCACGAGCGCGCGCGCCTGGGCAAGCCGACCACCGGTCGCGTCATGATGAGCGCGCGCCACCAGGGCGACTCGGTGTTCCTCGACATCGCCGACGACGGCGGCGGCATCGACGTGGCGCGCCTGCGCGCCACCCTGGTCGCGCAGGGCCGCCTCTCCGAGGCGCAGGCGCGCGCGCTCAAGGACGAGCGCGTCATCGCCGCCATCTTCGAGCCGGGTATCTCGACGCTCTCCGAGGCCGACGAGCTGGCCGGGCGCGGCGTCGGCCTCGACGTCGTGCGCGAGGCCATCGCGCGCCTGGGCGGCGAGATCGCGGTGACCTCGACGCGCGGGGAGGGTACGCGCTTCGCGATCCGCCTGCCGCTGACCACCGCGATGACGCAGGCGCTCCTGTTCAAGGTCGGCGGCCAGGTCTACGCGCTGCCCAACGTGCACGTCGTCGAGACCACCTGGATCGAGGCGCTGGCGCCGGCGTTGCCCACGCACCTGTCGGTCGCGTCGTCGGGCGTCGACGAGCCGGTGCCGCTGGTCTCGCTGCACGAGCTGCTGGGCGCCGAGCAGCCCAAGGACGCGCGCCGCCTGCCCGTGGTCGTGCTCGAGTTCGCCGGCCGCCGCCTCGCGGCCATCTGCGACAAGGTGGTCGGGCCGCGTGAGATCGTCGTCAAGAGCGTCGGGCCGCTGCTCGCGCCGCTCGGGATCTACGCGGGTGCCACGATCAGCGGCGCGGGCAAGGTGCAGCTCATCCTCGACTCGTCGGCGCTGGCGCAGCTCGCCTACCCGCCGGCGGGCGACGAGGCCGCCGTGCTCGAGATCGTGCCGCCGGTCGCCGCCGAGACCGGCGCCTTCACCCTGCGCGGCGGCCGCGATCCCACGCGCGACACCGGCGGCCACGCCGCGCTGCGCTCGGCATCGGGCCAGATGCCGGCGGTCAGCGCGCCGCCGCGGCGTGTGCTGGTCGCCGACGACTCGCGCACCGTGCGCGAGACGGTGTCGCGCATCCTGGGCGGTGCCGGCTACATCGTGGACACCGCCAGCGACGGGCAGGAGGCCTGGGACATGCTCAAGGACGTCGAGTACGACCTGCTCGTCACCGATCTCGAGATGCCGCGCCTGGGCGGCTTCGAGCTGCTCGAGAAGGTGCGCGCGGGCCACGCGACCAAGCTCATGCCCGTGCTGGTGATCTCGTCGCGCTCGGCGGAGGTGCACCGGACGCGCGCGGCCCAGCTGGGCGCGAACGCGTTCATGGCCAAGCCGCTGCAGAAGCCGGCGCTGATGGAGCAGGTGGGGTCGCTGCTGCGGTAGCGGTGCGGGGCCTGCGCGGGCGCGGCCTACTTCATGAACGGGCGCGGGTCCGGCCAGACGTAGCGCTTCTCGAGCTCGGGCGGCTTGTCCCCGATCGCGCGCAGCGGGGTGCGGCGCAGGATGAGCGGGATGACCTTCCCGGTCGACACGATCTGCATGTGACCGAACTGCGACTGCACGTAGAGCACGCGCGCGGTGCGGTGGCGCCGCTCGAACTGCTCCCACGACGACGGCATCTTCTTCATGCGCACGACGCCCTTGAACTGGCGCAGGAACGACTCGGCCTTGCCGGTGGTGTCCTCGCCGATGATCGTGATCTTGTTCGACTCGTGACCCTTGGCGCCGGTCAGCCAGGTCTTGAACTTGTTCTCCGCCGCGTACAGCGCGTCGAGCAGGATCACGTGATCGATCGCGGTGTAGTCGAGCCAGGGCACGATCGTGCGGAACGCGCCCGAGTGCCCGATGATCACGATCGCACCCCACGGCCGCGCCACGCGCGTGTGCCGCCACACCTGCTTGAGCAGATTCGTCAGCATGTCGTAGTGCAGCCCGTCGCCGTTGCCCGAGGGCGCGTCGGGCACGATGAAGATCGCGTTCTGCTGGCTGGCCTTGAACTGCTGCGCCAGGCGGTAGTCGCGCCACGATTGATCCGCCGACGAGCGGTAGCCGTGCACGTAGACCACGGTGCCCGCGTACGAGGCGTCGTAGCCCTCGGGGATCCACACGTGGATCACGCCCTTGTTGCCGGCGAAGCGCCAGTGCTTGCCGCCCGCGACGACGTCCTCGGTGACCTTGACGCGCGGCCGCGCGCTACCCGCGGCGCGGGCGGGAGTCGGCAGGAGCATCACGACCGCGGCGAGCACGACCGCGAGGAACCAAACGACCGCGGCGAGCCGCGCCAGGAAGATCCGGGTCATCGCGGCGGGAGCGGGCGGAGGCGCGATCGCTGGAGCACGAACGGGATCACGCGGCCGCTGGAGACGATCTCCATGTGCTCGTACTGCGAGCGCATGTTGAGGATGCGCGCCTCGCGCTGCTTCTTGCTGAGCTTCGAGTAGGCCTCGGGGATCCGGGTCACGCCCACGCTCCAGGTGATGCCCTTCATGAAGCGCAGCGCGTTCCGCCGGGTGTCGCGCGAGACCAGCGTCAGCCGCTTCTTGTCGGCGCCCTTCGACGACAGGATCCACGCGCGGAACTCTTCCTCGAACGAGTAGAGCGCGTCGAGCAGGATGAGGTCGTCGATCTCGCGATCGTCCAGCCAGACCACGATGTTGCGGAAGGCGCCCGAGTGGCCCACGACCACCAGCGGCCCGGGCGGGCGCTCGACGCCGGTCTGGCGAGCCACGAAGCGCAGGAGCGCGCCCAGCGACTCCCAGTGCAGGCCCTCCTCGCTGTCGGTGGTCGAGTCGGGCACCACGAAGAGCGCGTTCAGCCCCGAGTTGTGGAACTGCGTGGCCAGCGCGAAGTCCTTCCACGACTCGTCGGCCGACGAGCGGTGCCCGTGCAGGTAGACGACCGTGCCGGCGGCGTGCGCCTCGTAGCCGGCCGGGCGCCACACGTGGACGGTGCCGTTCTCGCTGTCGAGGCGCCAGTGCTCGCCATTCTCGATGTGGTCGGCGCGGGCGCGCCCGGGCGACGCGCTCTCGGCGAGCGTCTCGTCGGCGCGCGCGGGCGCGGGCACCAGGGTGAGCGGGACGGCGGCGGCGGCGAGCGCCGCGAGCGCGAGCAGGATGCGGCGTCGGGTCGTCACGGCTTCTTCGTCACCAGCAGGCGAGTCGCGGAAGGCGCCGCGCCCGGGTCATCGGCCCGCGCGGACGCCGCGCTCAGCAGAGTGACGAGCAGGGCGGCGCAGGCGGCGGCGGACGAACGCACGCTTCGATCGTATGCGGCCTGCGCGGGCCCGGCGACAATTTTCGCCCGCTTGGGGCGTGAGATCGCGACGTTCCGGGTGGGCCGGTCGACGCGTGATTGGTGGGCCGCGCGCCGCGTGACCAGCGTCGCGCGTGCCGCGGCGAGGATTCGCGACCGGCGCGCGGGCAGAATTTCGCGGGGTCGGACGTTGTCGAGTAATATCGCCGCCAACGCCGTAAGGAGCCCATGGATTCCCGCGCGAAGCTCGGTTTGTGGTCCGGTGTCGGTATCGTCGTCGCCAACATGATCGGTTCGGGCGTGCTCACGACGCCCGGTTTCATGGCGATGGACCTGGCGCCGGCGCACATCCTGGCCGCCTGGCTGGTCGGAGGCGTCATCGCCCTGTGTGGGGTACGTGCCTACGCGGCGGTCGCCCAGGCCATCCCCCGCTCGGGCGGCGAGTACCGCTACCTATCCGAGCTGTGGCACCCCGGGCTCGGCTACCTGGCCGGCTGGACGTCGCTCCTGGTCGGCTTCTCGCAGCCGGTCGCGCTCAACGTGCTGGCGGTGGGCGCGTTCACCGACACGATCACCCAGGGCGTGAACACCAAGGTGATCGCGACGGTGGCCCTGGTGGGCGTCACCGCGATGCACGCGTTCGACCTGCGCGCGTCCAAGGCCGCGCAGAACGTGCTCGTCCTGGTCAAGTTCACGCTCGTGCTCGGCTTCGTGGCGGTCGGACTGGTCGCCGGCCACAACGTTTTCCCCGAGTGGCGGCCGGAGGCGGCGGCCCACGGCCTGCCGGTGGCGCCGTTCTTCAGCTCGCTGGTGTTCATCGCCTTCTGCTACAGCGGCTGGAGCGCGGCCATCTACGCCGCCGAGGAGTTCGAGTCGCCGCGTCGCGACGTGCCGCGCGCCATGCTCATCGGCTGCGCCGCGGTCATGGTCGTGTACCTCCTGGTCAACTGGGTGTTCGTGGCCAACCTGACGCCGGCGCACTTCGGCGCCTGGATCGGCGGCGATCGCGACAAGATCACCCTCGGCCACGTGCTCATGCGCGACCTGATCGGGGCGAACGGCGCCAAGATCATGAGCGTGTTCAT